>CAZYCY010000149.1:0-6008 GCA_964646145.1 uncultured Thiotrichaceae bacterium | reverse complement strand
ATATTCCACGCATCGTAAGGAACTTGTACACCGGTCATTTTTTTAAGATGACTGGCTACTGCGGTAACTAAAGCTGTATCGGAAGGCGCTAATGCCTCAACACAGGCATTGGCAAAATCCGGTGCAGGTACAAAATTTTTTCTTAGTTGTTTTGGCAACGATTTGATTAGCGCAACAATTTTCTCATGCAATAAGCCGGGAATGAGCCATTCGCATCGTTGCGGGTTAATTATTTTCATACCCGCTAGTGGTGTGATTAAGGTAACACCATCACAGTGATTACGTGGGTCAAAATGATAGTCAAGCGGGAAGCGAGAACCATTCATTTCAATAAAATCAGGAAACAAAATTGCTGATACCAGCGTGGCATCTTCACGCGTTAAATCTTCTGCTGTTAAAAATAATGCCTTTGCTTTATTGGCATGTAAACGCAGCCATTTATCTAATGCCGCACCACTGGATATATGAGCAGGCAAATGCTGCGCATAAAAATCATATAAAACATTTTCATCGACAACCATGTCACGTCGCCGAATCTTTGCTTCCAGACTTTCAAGTTGCTCAACTAATTTCTGGTTGTGCAAGTAAAAATCAGCTTTGCCATCAAAATCACCGGCTATTAAGGCGCAACGAATAAAAATTTCTCTGGCTTCAGCAGGATTAACGCTGGCATAACTGACCTTTTTATCTGCATGAATAACCAAGCCATACAGACTGGCTTGCTCATGAGCAACAACCTGTGAACGCTTTTTCTCCCAGTGTGGATTACTGTAGTGATATTTAAGCAAATGCTTTGCTTTTTGTTCTACCCAGGCGATGTCAATTTTTGCATTGGTGCGCGCATAAACCCGTGAGGTTTCGACTATCTCGGCAGCCATCATCCATTTAGGTGGCGACTTATACAATACCGAAGCGGGAAACACGGTAATCTTTTTGTTTCTCGCAGCTAAAAATTCTTTGCCTTCATTTTTAACACCTATGTTCGCCAGAAAACCCATCAATAAGGACTGATGAAGTTGATCATATGATGCTGGCGTAGTATTTAGGGTGAAGCGTAAGCTCGACAGCATTCGCTTGATTTGATTACAGGTATCAATCCATTCACGCATTCGCATCCAGGATATAAAGTTATCTTTGCACCACTTGCGTAGTTTATTGCCAGACAGGCATTTCTTTTCTTCGTGAAAAGCGTTCCATAGATTAATATAAAAAACAAAGTCAGATGCTTTGTCGGTAAATGCGGCATGTTTTTCACCCGCTGCTTGCTGTTTATCCAGTGGTCTTTCACGCGGATCCTGTGTCGCCAATGCTGAGACGATAATTAATGCCTCATTGAGCGCATTGTCATTTTTTGCCTGCAACAAAATTCGTGCAAGCCTGGGGTCAATCGGAAAATGCGCAAGATGTTTACCTATCTTTGTTAGCTTGTTCGCACCATCAATCGCACCCAGTTCGAACAATAGTTTATACCCATCATTTATCAAACGCTCTTCAGGTGGCTCAAGAAAAGGAAAATCATTTATATGACCCAGCTTTAATTGTTCCATCTGTAAAATCACCGCCGCAAGGTTCGTGCGTTTTATCTCAGGCTCAGTAAATTCGGCGCGTTGCTCATAATCATCTTCATCGTATAAACGAATGCAGACACCTGCTGAAACACGTCCACATCGCCCTTTTCGCTGATTGGCTGATGCCTGTGAAATTTTTTCAATCGGTAAACGCTGTATTTTGCTTCGCCATGAATAACGTGAAATACGGGCAAGGCCTGTATCAATAACATATTTAATGCCTGGTACGGTTAAAGAAGTTTCGGCAACATTGGTGGCAAGAATAATACGGCGTTTATTAGAGAGGTGAAAAATACGGTTTTGCTCAACATTAGATAAACGTGCAAGCAAGGGCAGCACTTGGGTGTTATGCAAAAATCGATTTGTTTTTTCTTTTATTAAAGCATCGGTAGTTTCGCGTATGTCCCTTTCACCGCTTAAAAAAACCAGAATGTCACCACGATCTATTTTTGACAGCTCACGAACTGCATCAATTATGCCCTGCTGTAAATCTTTTTTAGTTGAGTTTTCCCTGTCTGCACTGTCAATAGTCTGCAAGGCATGATATCGCACCTCTACCGGGTAAGTCCGGCCTGAAACATTAATCACCGGCGCCTGATTAAAATGTTTGGCAAAGCGATCAGGATCAATGGTGGCAGAGGTGATGATAATTTTCAGATCTTTGCGCTTTTTTATCAGCCGTTTTAGGTAGCCAAGCAAAAAATCAATATTCAAACTGCGCTCATGCGCCTCATCAATAATAATCGTGTCATATTGATTAAGAAAAGGATCGCGATGACATTCCGCCAGCAAGATGCCATCCGTCATCAGCTTGATGTAACTTTTATCATTCGATTTGTCTGAAAAGCGAACTTTATAACCCACTTCATTACCCGGCTCAGTGTTCAACTCTTCCGCTATGCGTAGAGAAACCGAACGTGCTGCCAAACGCCGCGGCTGGGTGTGTGCTATTTTTCCGCGTATGCCTAAACCAATATCCAGACAGATTTTTGGCAGTTGTGTGGTTTTACCCGAGCCGGTTTCACCACATAAAATCGTCACCTGATTATCCAGAATGGTTTGTTTAATCAGCTCACTTTTGTGAGCAATGGGCAAGTTCTCTGGATAGCCGATTAATGGAATATTTTGTTTGCGTAATGCCGCGGTGGCACAGGAACGCTCAATATCGCGATTTAAGCTGGCAACTTGTTGTGCTTGAATATTGGCATCGCCAGTATTAACAGACAGTTTGATTTTTTGCTGACGACGACGAAAGCTAAACACATCGCTTAACATGCATTGTTTCAGTTGTTGATTAAACGATGTTGTACTCAAAGAAAATATATCAATAAAAAATACAGGGACGCCATTATTATATCAGCACTCTCAAGTCTGGATTAATTATAGCGTGTCTTTAATGAGTGGCATTTTTTTCATCCGATTCAGTAGTAATACTCAATCTGGCAAATTTACGTTTCCCTACCTGAAAAACCGCGACAGTACCACGTTGAATTTTCAGCGTTTTATCGACAACCTTTTCACCATCAATTTTAGCCGCCCCTTGCTGAATCATGCGCATGGCATCACTGGTACTAGAGCACAACCCTGCATCTTTAAGCAAGTTGGCAATGGCATAACCTTCAGCTGGCGCTGCAAAACTAAGTTCAGCAATATCATCAGGCACTCTGTTTTTAGCAAACTGCGAAATAAAACCTAAACGTGCAGTGGTGGCTTCTGCTTCGCTATGAAAACGAGCAATAATTTCTTCTGCGAGTAAAAACTTAATGTCACGTGGATTTTTTCCCTGTTGCATTTCCACTTTAAATTTTTCTATTTCACTCATTGGTCGAAAACTCAGCAGTTCAAAATAACGCCACATCAGGTCATCAGAAATGGACATGATTTTGCCGAACATGTCTTTGGCTGCATCCGCAATACCAATATAATTGTTCAGTGACTTGGACATCTTTTGCACACCGTCCAGACCTTCAAGTATTGGCATAGTTAAAACACACTGTGGTTTTTGACCATGCTGCTGCTGCAACTGCCGCCCCATTAACAGGTTGAATTTTTGATCGGTACCGCCAAGTTCAACATCTGCTTGCATAACCACAGAATCGTAGCCCTGTATCAACGGATATAAAAACTCATGGATTGCTATCGACTGCCCGGCTTGGTAACGCTTGCTAAAATCATCTCGCTCAAGCATACGCGCTACGGTGCTGCTGGCGGCCAGTTTGATCATATCTGTGCCGCTCATTTTATTCATCCACTGAGAATTAAACACCACTTTGGTTTGCTCTTTGTCGAGAATTTTAAAAATCTGCTGCTGATAGGTTTCTGCATTTTGCTCAACATCATGTTGTGTCAACGGTGGTCGGGTTGCTGATTTTCCAGTAGGATCACCAATCATGCCGGTAAAATCACCAATTAAAAACAGTATTTCATGACCCAGATCCTGGAACTGACGCAGTTTATTAATCAACACCGTATGACCCAGGTGCAAGTCAGGCGCGGTAGGATCAAAACCCGCTTTGATGCGCAATGGGCGTCCTTCTTTTAATCTGGCGACCAGATCTTTTTCTACCAGGATTTCATCCGCCCCACGCTGAATGATCTCCAACTGCCTGTCTATGGGTTCGACTATGGATTTTACTGTTGGCTTCATAAATTTTCCTGCTGGCGCAACACTTAAAAGGCGTATAAGATACGCGTGCTTTGATACTTTCTCAACCGCTCATTTGAATAAGTGGTGAGAAACGAGCAATGCTGCGGTTACATGGCGTAACGATGCATGGAGTGGCGTTGGACAACGAAATAATGGAATTGCCATTATACCCTTAGATGAATGCTAAAAAAGTGTCAGTGATTTGCCAATGCTCATTGACCAGGCGTTTGTTTACGACTACATTCAAGCTATGCTTATAACCTTTACCACAGAGTAACGCCAATGTCATTGATAAGTAAAGATTTTCGCTTAACCCCGCCAACAACGTATAAAGACAGGACTATCCGGCTACGCTGGGCTTTATTAGCGATTGCATTTGTCGGTATTGGTATCGTGATAGCCAGCACCAATATTGAATCAGGAAATTCAACTAATAACACAGCCAATAACACAGAAGTAATAGCTACTGATGCGTTAGCGCCTGTCAAAGAAGCGGCAAACTTGCCTGATGAGCCATTAAGAGAGAGGATTTCGCTCAGCCTGCCAACATTACAAAACTCAATACCACTAGACCAAAAATCACAAAACCAGAGACAGGTGCAAACTCCTGAAACCCGGATTGCGCCAGAAATTATTGATAAAAGCAATGACGTCGTCATAGAGACACCGGTCATACAGCCACCCGCACCGACAACCACGCCATCAGAAAGGCAATGGCGCGATTTCAAAATAAAGTCTGGCGATAGCCTTGCGCGCGTTTTTAATCGCGCAAACATCAAGCCACAGCAGCTTGATGAGCTAATGAAATCAGGCGACGCAGCAAAAACACTGCGCAAGATATTTCCTAAAGACATTATTCGTCTTTCAACAGATGCCAACGGTATGTTGCAAGCACTGCATTATGAAATCGACCACGATTCTTATTTATTAGTTGAGCGCCACAATGGGATGCTTATTGCAGAAACTCGCAGCCATCACATAGAAACTCGTCAGGCACATGCTGGTGGCGTCATCAAATCATCGCTGTTCCTTGCCGCGCAAAACGCCGGCATTTCACAAAATATTATCATGGAGTTGGCGGGTGTTTTTGCCTGGGATATCGATTTTGCACTGGACATTCGTAAAGGTGACAGTTTCACCGTGGTATACGAAGAACTGTTCCGTGATGGTGAAAAAATTTCTTATGGCAATATACTGGCTGCTGAATTTACCAATAATGGCAAAGTACATCGCGCCGTTCGCTACACTAATCCACAAACCAATATCAGTGAATTTTTTACCCCCGATGGCAAAAGTATGCGTAAAGCCTTCTTACGTACGCCAATAAGCTTCGCCCGCATCAGTTCACACTTTAACCCAAACCGGCGCCACCCTGTTTTAAACACAATACGAGCCCATAGAGGCGTTGATTATGCAGCAAAAATAGGCACACCCGTCTATGCTTCTGGTGACGGCAAGGTAATTTTCAAAGGAGTAAAAGGCGGTTTAGGAAAAACCATCATTCTCAAACATGGTACTAAAATTACCACCCTGTACGCCCATTTAAACAGTTATAACCGCAAACTTAGGGTTGGTTCAAAAGTTAGGCAGGGGCAAACCATCGCTTATGTTGGCAAAACAGGTTTAGCAACCGGCCCGCATTTGCATTACGAGTTTCGCGTTAATGGTGTTCACAGAAATCCTGTAACGGTTAAACTACCTGAATCAAACCCTGTACCAAAGCGCTATATGGCTGATTTCAAATTAACCACCACGCCGATGTTTGCCCAGCTTGATCTGCTGTCCCGCTCAGT
>CAZYCY010000148.1:0-6093 GCA_964646145.1 uncultured Thiotrichaceae bacterium | reverse complement strand
CAGACTGTAGGTATATTGTTTTGTAGTGCGGTTTCTATTACTGATGCTTCTCCTGGGTCAAGTGAACTTTTAAGAAAAAGAGGAATAGTAATTTTATTTTTCTGTTTGCTTAACCATGTTGCCTGTTCAAATTCTTTAATGGCAAAACCTGTTGCTCCTCCTTTCATAATTTCATCACAAACTTCAAAAGGAATGTACACTTCTTCATAAAGTGTCTTAAGAATCTCCAGGTCACCTAATGCGGATACTAATGCCAATATTGGACCGGTGTTTATGACTATACGACTGGGTTCATGCATTTGTTACATCACTCGCAAGTTCATCCTCTGGTATATCTATCATAGGCACCTGATATTGATGTAAAAGTAGTAAAAATTCTACGCGCTCCATGCCAAGGATAGATGCAGCCATGCCGGATGAAACTCTTTTTAATTCATATAATTTGGCAAACATGGCAATCTTGGCATGTGTTTCGAATTCATCACGTGTTTCCTGAAGGGCATCTGGCATCGTTTCCGGGTAATTAATTGTAAATTTTAACGACATTTCTTTTTTCCTGTGTACAAAAAACAAAGTGGGATAACCTGAATCCGTATCTTCAAAAACAGGGGGGGAGGACTGATGGGGTCAGAGTTAGACTGATGGGGTCAGAGTTAAAGGTTTTGCATTCTTGCCCTATATTTGTCTGATTTCCTGTCACCGCCTTTAGCATTAGGTATTGCGCGTCTCCCCGTTTTCTTTTCAATTTGTGACTTAAATTGCCTGCCATCCAACAGACGTGCTCTATTTACAGAATCACGTATCTCTTCGAGAGTATAGTCAGGGATTTTATGCTCAAATAATGCAGTGTATCTTTTTTGCCGTGTTTTGTCTGTTTTGGCAAGTGCTTGATATAAAAAATGGGATAATTGACACTGGAGTTAAGATACAAGGCTCGATTGAAAAAATTACATTCTGCTTTCAATATCCTCTGGTTGCAAGTCCTGTCGTTTATGTACCACGGATAAAATAGAAACATTGTCTGTTTTAACTTCATAAATAATGCGGTAGGTGTAAATTGGTAGCTCTCTGATGTTATCATCTTTGAGTTCATCAACTACTTTACCAATGCGCGGCAAGCCATCAAGTATATCTGGTTTAGCCACTATATTTTGGGTAACCCGTTTCGCGTAAATTTTAGAGTCGTAAGCGATGGAATTATGAATCTGTCTCAGATCGTTTTTAGCTGGCAGTGTCCAAACTACCATTGATCAATCTCTTTCTTTAATTCTTCGTGCGAGATCGTCTGACCGTCCTCAGCAGCTTGCTGACCTTTACGGATTTTATCGATCACATACAGGCGGTACATAATCTCGTCCATATCGACATCTTCGGGCAGTTGACCAATCGTGTTTAAAGCTTCTTGTTTTACAGGTTGCATAATACGTCCTCTAGTACTGAGTTTAGCGGCAAATCGCCTGTTGGTCATTAAGGGCAGGGCACCAATGGGGTTGCAACCAATGCAGTCAGACTCGAATGGCACTAAGTTAAGCCATGTTTGCATGAGGCAGACCTCTGGCAACACTGCACTAGAGCAGGACTAAGCTAAACTAAACACCCTTAACTTAGTGCCATTCCAGTCAGACTTGATTGATGCAGTTATTATACGCTTTTGATCTTCTATTCCCGCCTTTTTCGCGAGGGTTCATCTCCCCCCCTGTGTCAGGATAGTTGTCGCCTAAAGTTTACCTGAACCCGTATCTTCAAATTTAGAATTAATTAAACTCAGCGTGCTCTTAATTAATCATAGCTAACCCCTCAGCTATGTCGGAGGTCATTTAATTAATGATCTTATCAATTTTATATTCTTTAAGATCTTTAGCATGTGTAAAAATAATAATCTCGCCAATTAGTCCGATGGCGATAACTTGCACACCCAGGACGACCATTAGTGAACTTATAATTAGAGCGGGTCTGTCTGCCAGTGCGGTATCAAAAAACACGCGATCGCCGATTAGATACAGGCTTATTAAGGCACCGATAGCAAACAGTGTTGTGCCAACCAATCCAAAAAAGCGCAGGGGTTTTTTGGTGAATTTTATCAGGAAAAAAATAGTGAACAGGTCGAGCAGTCTGCGTACATATAAACCCGGTGCGTAAAGGCGTCGATGAGTGTCTTGTTTGGATTGGGTTACATCCAGTTCTTTTACACGAAAGCCCTGGCGATGAGCCATCACCGGAAAAAAGCGGTACAGGTCTCCATAGAGTTGAATTTCGTCCAAAATTATTCGCTTAAAGGCTCTTGCGCTGCAACCTGCATCATAGATTTGCAGGTCAGTGGATAACCTTAAAAGAAAGTTGAATACTCTACTCTGCAATCGATTGAGCCGTGAATCACGGCGTGGCCATCTTCTGGCAAGAACCATGTCGCTATTATCGAGGGCAGCGATAAGTTGGGGAATTTCATTGCTGTCAATCTGATGGTATGCGGGTAGAGTAAGGATAAAGTCGCCAGATGCCTTACTGAATGCAGCATTGAGTGCCGTTGCTTCTCCAAACCATTTGGCAAGTGTTATAACGGTTATTTTTTCTGTTTCTTGTAATTTTATCAGCTTGTTAAGTGCATCGGGTTGCTCACCATCCAGCACATATATAAATTCGTATTCCTTTTCACTGGCTTCTACGCCACGTTTGTATTCATAAAAGAGTTCTGAAACCGAGTCGTAGCGTTCGGTGATGGGTATTATTACTGACAATTCTATTTTCTTTGAGGTGGTTTTGTTCACGCTTTTCTCTTTTTAGTTATATTTGTCATGTCTTGTTTAATTTCAGCAAAGTGTTTTAGTTTCAGGCTGCCGGTACGATAAATCAGTTCACCAAGCATGCCCCAGAGTAGCAGTGTGATCGCCAGTGAGCTGTAGAGTGCGCCGACACTGTAGAAAACCAGTGTTGGTGAGCCCTGTTCCAGCATGAAGGCGGCAACAAAGGCAGCAATGCTGACCACCGCCGATAGAGCAGCAACAACTGCGAACACCCGCAACGGTTTGGCAAATGATGATAGCAAAGTTTTAATGGTGATCAAATCTATAAATACCTTGTAAATTCGGTTTAGACCATATTTGGATTCGCCAAATGCCCTGGCGTGGTGCTTTACTTTGACCTCAGCAATTTTTGTGCCTGCGAGAGATGTCATCGCTGGGATGAAGCGATGCATTTCTGAATACAACGGGATTTTTTTGATAACCTCGGCTCGGTAGGCTTTCAGTGAGCAGCCATTGTCTTTAATTGGCACGCCAGTGATTTTTCCGATGAGCCAGTTGGCGACTTTTGAGGGGATTTTCCTAGTTATGAGTTTATCCTGTCGCTTGTGTCGCCAGCCGACGACGATATCGAAGCCTTCGCCAATTTTTTCAACTAACATCGGGATGTCATCAGGGTCGTTTTGCAGGTCACCATCCATGGTAACCAGGATTTTTCCTATGGCGTTATCTATTCCGGCTACCATGGCGGGTGTTTGACCGTAGTTGCGACGAAACTTGACGATTCGTAGTCGTTTGTCCTGCGTGGCTAATTTGCTGGCGACGGCGACGGTGTTGTCCTTGCTGCCGTCATCAACAAATAGCATTTCATAGTTGACTCCGATGCGGTCAACGGATTTTACAATGGCTTCGTACAGAGGAGTGACGCTGTCTTCTTCGTTATAGAGAGGGATAATTACTGATAAGTCCATAGCCTGATAGTTTCCTGCACATGACGTTATAATTTTTTATGCCTCTGCATTTAACTCAGTTGTAGGTCGTGTTAGGTGCTTCCCCGCTCAAAACGTGCGAGGACAAGCTTTACCGTAACACGACAAAACTACGCCTAACCCAGGCTTTGGCAGCTATGTCGGGTTGTTAAGCTATCGCCAGCTTAGGGCTTGTAAAGAAATGACTTGACAATCTTGCTTGTCTATCCTTCCGTCTTCAAAGCCTGCCCCGTACTTGATACGGGGCAGGCTTTGAAGACGAAACGATACCCGGCGCACTTAATTAATATGGTCAAGGGTCAAGTTATTTCTTTACAAGCCCTTAAGTTAACTCGGCGACCTACGGAATTGAGTTAAATGCAGAGGCACGTAATTTTTTTATTGAATAATTATAAAGGATTATAGGCTTGTTTTACAATTATAATAATCCCTAATTCCTACATAGGATTGCGAAAAAGAGTGTAAGCCATTGATGTGCATGGTGAATGTTTAAATTCCGAAGTCACCTTATTGGTGATGAGGTAGTTTAACATTTATCAGGTGCATTAAGGGGTTGCGCTAGATTTGTAATCCTATGTAGGGATTAGGGATAATGATTGCCTAACATTCATTTTTGGTAGTGAGTTAAATTTACTTGGGCAGACTATTGAACGGATGGCGCAATAACCATGTTAATGCGCCACAACAGTCAGCCTGCAGCCCAGGGCTTCGACCACTTTTTGAATGGTATCGAATCTGGGTTTAGCGCCTGTTTCCAACGTTTTGTACAAGCTTTCTCTGTCAAACCCTGTGCTATTGGCTATTTTGTGTCATGCCGCGAGCTTTGGCAACATAACCAACAGCGCGAATAAACTCGTCGGTATGGCCATCTTCAAGTACCATGCCGATACAGGTTGCAATATCTTCACCTGTTTTCAGCTGTTCTGCCAGGTCAAACTCTGGCAAGTCGTTAATATTAATCATCGGTTAAACCCCCAGTTGTTTTGCGCGTTGTTTCGCGGTTTTAATGTCTTTGCTCTGGCTCGATTTACTGCCACCGCCAGGCATAATCACGAGGTTATTACCGCGAACAACATAATACATGCGCCAACCCGTGCCAAAATATTCGCATATAGAAAATTGGATATGAAAATTAAAATGGCTGGCTAACAAATTGCTCCACAAGCGTCCCCAATTAAATTATCCTGTTGCAATCAAAGGAGTCGCCTATTTCTTGACAAGCCCTTAATTGTGCTGGAATAAGTATTGTACCCCATAATTTCTCGGGTAAATACTCTTCCCAAACGGCACTACTGCCTTGCTTTTTCTAACAATTCCAATCCACGCTCAGTTTCACCCTTGCCTCGCTTAACTCGCACTTTATAGCGTGTTTCTATATCAAACTCGGCCAGCATAAGCGTAGTCATTTCATCTAGCAGACGATTGATAGTAGTGCCTCTGTTTTTTGCCAGTTGCTTGAGACGTTGATGTTTTTCAGAAGGTAAACGTAATGTTAATGCTGTCATTTGTTACTCTCCTCTAAGAAGTCTTCTGGTGAATATATTTTCAGTTCTGGAAAGGACAATTCAGTTCTGGTGAAATCACGCAGGTTTCGCGTGATTATACAGCGTGCATTTCCTGCAATCGCCAATTCAATTAGATGGTTATCTGCTTCATCCGGCAAGTTGGGTCGCCAGTTGTAGTAGACCCTGGTCCAGATAGTTGTAGCTATAAAAATATCAAGAAGCTCTCCACGCTCCGTATTTTTTAAACAACTCTTTTGGAATAGCGATTCTCTACCAAGTACATCTTCATACTCTGTAAATAGAGTAGTTCCCATTAATGCAGCATTCTCTCCCGTTAAGCAGGTCTCTATAACTTTTGAAGCCGCACCATTACCTATACAGGCACCGATAAATATATTAGTATCTACCACAATGATCATTCGATAATGGTAGCATTTATGTCACCAAAATGCCAATCACTATCACAAGTCTTGTACTTTTTAATCCTGGCGCTGCCTTTTAATCTCTTTGCGCCTATGCGTCGTGTGTAAATTTTAAGATGATTTTGCTTGCATTCAGGAGTTTTCGCCAGAGATGCCCTATAACTGTTCTAAGCAGAAAAAGTGGCAGCATTATCAGGTATTATTGGGTGTGTCGGCATCTATCTGGCAAAAAGGAAACAAGACATTGACTTGATATCATAGATAGCCATAAACAATTAAAACAGGATTATAAAAGATAACCCCAATAGTCTTATCGGGTGGTTCAGGAACACGCTTGTGGTCACTTTCCAGAAAATTTCATCCAAAACAGCTTTTACCTTTATTGTGTGATTTCGGGTAATTCAACTTGATGCCCCGTCAGCTTGCTGCGGGTG
Source organism: uncultured Thiotrichaceae bacterium (assembly GCA_964646145.1). GTDB lineage: Bacteria > Pseudomonadota > Gammaproteobacteria > SZUA-229 > SZUA-229. The sequence goes on along the minus strand of CAZYCY010000148.1, from coordinate 5 downwards.
GTTTA
>CAZYCY010000147.1:0-6106 GCA_964646145.1 uncultured Thiotrichaceae bacterium | reverse complement strand
TCTACGCAGCCGTGGTATCTTCCAGCTGGCTGACATTTTCGGCACTTTCTTCTTTTTGATGTTCCAATAATTTCTTTTCTTTAATCTTATGCAGCATTGCACCATTGATTTCTGCGCCACTTGCCATTTCCAGCAGATTATATTCCACATTGCCTGAAATACGTGCGCCTGCGGACAGCTCCAGCTTTTCACTGGCGTACACATTGCCTTTAACCTCGCCGTTAATCACCGCGTAAGCGACGTGCACATCGCCTTCAATGCCACCACGGTCACTGATAACCAGCACCGTACCATCCGCCGCATCCGCAGTGGACACGTTACCGATGATGGCGCCATCCAGATGAAGACCGCCCTTAAACGTAATATTACCAACCACTTCAACGCCTTTGCCAATCAAAGTATCAATTTTTGATGACTTAATCTTTTTGTTACGACCAAACATACTATGCCCCCTCAGCGACCAAATCAGACCACGAAAACGATTCATCCAGGGCTTTAATTTTACCCTTTCCTGGTTTCACTATTACACGAATAGTGCCCGGTTCAAAGTCTTCGGGCAATACTATCGCGCCTTCAAAATTCTGAAAATATTTAAATCCGAATTTCATTAACCCGGACTCCACTTTTTTATTGGTATCATTTGAGACTTCCGACAACGTTAATGTTAGCGGTAGACCTTTGCTTACTCCTGCAATGCTGACGTCTACTGTACCGCGAGCAAACTGGTCATTACGACCACGCTGGCTCACCATAATAATATAATCATAGCCGCCGGCAGCATTGGCTTTGATCTGCATTTTCTGAATAGCCAGACTCCGACCTCCCTGCTCTGGCGCAACGATACTCTTGTAGAATGACAATTCCTTTTTAAGCGTCTGCACTTCACTTTGTGCTTGCGCCAGCGCCTCTTTTAACCACGCTGAAGCGTCGCCATCAATTTGGCTATTACGCTCAAGCACAGTTGCACGACGCCTGGTTGCAACAATTTCTTGCTGGATTATTTCTAATTGCGTCTGCAGTTGTTCTATATGAGTCTGCGAATCTACTTTATTATAACCAGCGACATAGCGACCATACTCAAAGGTCGACCAAATCAGCAAAAATATCAAAACGATAAGAAAAGCAGAACTCAGCCACCATAATCCTGGTCGCCGGATAGCGATAATTCTATGCGTCTGTCGTGGCTTTATCATAAAATACGCTAATTTCTACGGCAACAAAGCAACCTGATTAAGCCCCAGTGTTTCTTCTAACTCGAACATGATGTTCATATTTTGAATTGCCTGTCCAGCAGCACCTTTCACCAGGTTATCTATCACTGACGATACTACAATGGTATCACCCTGCTGTGGTCTGAAAACAGAAATGCGGCAACTATTGGCGCCTTTCACTGAACGCGTTTCCGGCGCGACGCCAGAATCCAATACATCAACAAAAGGTTCATCAGCATAACGCTGGCTATAAAGTTGCTGCAAATCAACGGAAGAACCGGTGCTCACGTCAGCAGCCAAATCAACGGAGATAGTGGCGTATAAGCTGGCTTCAATACCACGAATCATCGGCACTAAATGTGGCACAAAGGTTAAACCAATATCATGCCTTGCCACTTGCGCCAAAGTCTGTTTAATTTCCGGCAAGTGCCGATGCCCATCCACTGCATAGGCTTTAAAATTTTCTGCCGATTCGGCCTGCAAGGTTGCCACACTGGCGCCACGACCAGCACCACTGACGCCTGATTTTACATCGGCAATAAGATGCTGATGATCAACTAAATTATTTTCGATAAGCGGTAAAAACCCCAGAGTAACTGCGGTTGGATAACAACCCGGGTTTGCCACCACGGTAGCCGATTTAATGGCAGCGCGATTAATTTCCGGTAAACCGTAAACCGCATCACTCAGCACATCAACACAGGCGTGATCCATGCCATACCATTGTTTCCAGATCCGGGCATCCTGCAATCTGAAATCTGCCGCCAGGTCAATTACACGTACTCCCTGTTTGATAAGCTCTGGCACCATTTTCATCGCCGTGCCATTTGGTGTGGCAAAAAACACCACATTACATTCAGCCAGCTTTCCTGCTGTCGGCTGCGTAAAGCACAACTCGGTAAAACCGCGTAAATTTGGAAATAAATCAGCTACCTTTTTGCCCGATTCAGAGCGCGACGTCACGTATTTTAACTTCACCTGTGGGTGCATAAGCAACAAGCGCAACAATTCTGCACCGGTATACCCCGTGCCACCTACAACCCCTACCGTTAACATTCAACACCTCTATAAAACATTACTCCATCCTTTGGTTCGCTAACAGTACATCCATATACCGCTACTCATTATTCATTATTCGCTGTAGTATATACAGTCATCTTCAATTAATAGTGGCACTTACAATGTTGTGGATTAAAGCCTTCCATATTATCGCCATGGTGACCTGGTTTGCCGGACTGTTCTACCTGCCCCGGCTATTTGTCTATCATGCCGAAGCAAAAGATGAAATCAGCAATCAACGCTTTAAAATCATGGAAAGAAAACTGTTTTATGGTATTGCCACTCCGAGCGCAATCATCACCATCGTGCTGGGATTCTGGTTAATCCACATAATGAGTTATGCCCTTCTTTACAGCTTGTGGTTGCAGGTCAAATTAGTGCTTGTCGCTATATTGGTCATCTACCATATATATTGCGGAAAACTGCTCAACGATTTTAAAAATGATAGCAACCAGCATAACCATGTGTGGTATCGCTGGTTTAATGAGTTTCCGGTAATAATACTGATTGCAGTGATTCTACTGGTTGTACTACAACCTCAGTATAGCTGATGAGCTGCATGACTGAAGTTAAACAGGGCATCAAATAACCACCGTTTTCTAAACATAACGTTCCAACTGACTCAACGCCTGTTTGTATACCTTGCGTTTAAAGGCAACAATTTCATCCACCGGTACCCAGTAATCTACCCAGCGCCAGCAATCAAATTCTGGCTTATCACTGCAATGCAGGTCAAAATCACTTTCACATCCAATCAGCCGTAAATAAAACCATATCTGCTTTTGACCAATGCACAACGGCTTTGATCGGCGACGCAATAAATGCTCTGGAATACGATAACGCAACCAGTCATCTGTTTTGCCGACAACCTCAACATGCTCGGCCAACAACCCTGTTTCCTCATACAATTCACGGTACATGGCATCTTCAGGCGTTTCATTGCTATCAATACCCCCCTGAGGAAACTGCCAGCTCTTTTGACCCGCTCGTCGCGCCCAAAAAACTTTACCATCGCAATTACTCAGAATGATGCCTACGTTTGCTCTAAAACCATTAGAATCAATCACTTGATACCACCACCAGACACGTCAACATCAACAATTAAAACATGCCATGAAAATTATAATCGCTAATAATAGCAGACTGGAAAAATATTTATCTCAGAAAAAGCAGCATGACATTAGAGCTTTCTAATGCAGGATGCAGGAATTAAGGTGTACAATAACACTCTGCAAACCACTCTATAAACAAACATGGCTTTAGCTCTTTTTGACCTTGATAATACCTTACTCGCTGATGACAGCGATTTCCTCTGGGGCTGCTTTCTGGTGGAAAAAGATCTGGTGGATAAATCCACTTACGATGCAGCCAACCAGCGTTTTTACGCAGAATACAAGCAGGGGACGCTGGATATTTTTGAGTTTCTTGCCTTTTCGCTAAAACCATTAACACTATTTTCCATGCAGGAACTCACTATACTGCATAATGAATTTATGGATAAGCACATCAAATCAGCAATGACGGCTAAAGGTGTGGCACAAATACAGCAACATCACGATAAAGGCGATTTCGTTGTTATCATTACTGCGACCAACAGCTTTGTTACCAACCCCATAGCTAAAGCCTTTAATGTTGATGCACTGATTGCCACCGAGCCGGAAATTATTGATGGCAGGTACAGCGGACAAGTTGCCGGCACGCCCTGTTTTCAGGGTGGTAAAATAACGCGTCTAAACCAGTGGTTAGTCAATACATCACACGATCTGCAAGCAAGCACTTTTTACAGTGACTCACATAATGACCTTGCCTTGCTGGAGAGGGTCACCACACCGGTTGCAGTTGATCCTGATGACGAGTTAAAAGCCATTGCGTTGGCAAGAAACTGGAAAATATGCAGTTTTAGATAATAACAAATCGGACAAACATGATAGGCTCAAAGCTATTTTTACACTAGAAGCCTGTCCTGGGAGCTTGTCCTAGAGAACTAAATAAGGATCTGCGCTCATGCTATCAACAGCACTTAGGCTGACCATCGCAACCATTAGCTTATTCCTTATTTCCTGTAGTGGCGATGGAAGAACGAATTCAATATTTTCCAGTTTTAGCATCGGCGGTTCGGTTACCGGTCTAACAGGGACTTTATCAATACAAAATAACACAAGCAATCGGCTCACCATCGTCAACAATGGGCAGTTCGCATTCAGTGAACAGTTTAATACCGGGGATTTATATACCATAACGATCAGCCAGCACCCGGTCGGGCAACATTGCACCGTTGCTAACGCCAGTGGTCTGATAACTACTGCCAACATCACCAATATCAACATTTCATGTACCAACACATTCACCATTTCCGGCAGCTTTAGTGCTGCCCCGCTAATCCAGGTTGATAGTGATATTAACGACCCCCTTGCGGTGGCAAACGTCAGCAATAACAGTCGCGCAAGCGCTCAGGTCATTGCCAATTTTTCATCTGTGCAGGGCTTTCTTACAGCAAACCCAACCAGGCGATTCGCTGCTCAGGACCGTTTTGCCAGTTCAACGGATGAACTGGATGTTTTCAAAGTCGCCTTACAAAAAGGACAGACACTGCGTTTACAGGTTGTTGACTTTGCCGTCGGCGGGGTTTTTCAGGGCGATCTGGATCTGGACTTGTTTGATAAAAACTTCAATCTGGTTGACTTCTCCGACTCTGTAACAGAGTTTGAATCACTCACCGTGATTGACGATGGCGAGCACTACATTATGGTCTCTGCTTTTTCCGGCACCTCTAAATACACCTTATCATTGAATAATGTAACAACACAGAACCCTCTGGCGCAATCAAATTCAGTCAACTTCAGAGTTGGTGAAGCCATCATCAAGTTCAAACCCAATGCTACGGTTAACAATTTCAAGGCAAGCAACCAGTTGATGCGCCTGAGTCATCAGCAAAGCACACGCGCAACACTGGCAAGTTTTGATCTGCAAGATAACAATAGCCTGTCTATAAGTAACAGAGCCGCCAGTGTGCTCACAGCGCTAAACTTTATTCAGGAACTGGCAATCAGCAACCCGGAAAGTTATCAAAAATACAAAACTTTGCAGCGCATAAAACAGCTCAGAATGCGTGCCGACATAGAATATGCCGAACCAAACTACATCCGCCAGGCATTTAAAGTACCCAATGACAGCCACTATAATTTACAGTGGCATTATCCCGCCATCAAACTGCCGCAGGCGTGGGGCATCACCACTGGCAGCAGAGCAGGTTCAGATGTCATCGTTGCCGTGGTTGATACCGGTGTTTTTCTGGATCACCCGGACTTTACCGGTCAACTGGTGAGTGGTTTTGATTTTATTAGTGACCCGATAAATGCCCTTGATGGCGACGGCATCGACAGCAACCCGGATGACCCCGGAGATGGCACACGCTTCAGACCCAGTAGCTGGCACGGCACTCACGTTGCTGGCACCGTGGCTGCCCGTTCCAATGACAATAGTGGTGTGGCAGGTGTCGCCTGGAAGGCAAAAATCATGCCGCTTCGCGTACTTGGTAAAGAAGGTGGCACAGACCACGACATTATCCAGTCAATCCTTTTTGCAGCAGGTTTACCTAACGATAGCGGCACTGTAGCCGCACAAAAAGCCGACATCATCAATCTGAGTCTGGGCGGTGCTGGCTACAGCCAGGCATTTCAAGATGCGGTCACGGCTGTGCGTAATGCTGGCGTCATCATTGTTGCCGCTGCGGGTAATGAAAACACCAGCCAGCACAGTTTTCCGGCTTCTTATGCTGGCGTGGTCTCTGTCAGTGCCACCGATTTTGCCAACAACCGTGCGCCCTACTCCAATTT
>CAZYCY010000146.1:0-6123 GCA_964646145.1 uncultured Thiotrichaceae bacterium | reverse complement strand
GAAAAATCAATAACCTACATCCTTACCTGGATAATACGCTGAGTAGTTACATTTTATTTATGCCTGTATTAAATATTTTTGCCTCCAAGGACGCAAAAAAACACAAGCTCACCTATTTTTTGTGCTCTTTACAGCTAACTTTTTCACTACATAGCTTACCAAGGAGCATATAATTATTTAACCACAAACCCACCTGCTGCCAACGCTGACTGGTTACTATTTCATGCATTTTTGCCCAACTAACCTTTGTGCGTTTTCGTTACGCAGCCACATTTTTTTCATTCGATGGCTTTCGTGCAGTGGCTCAATTTGCTGCCATTGAAACTGCCACTGCCAGTTTCCTGTGATGGTACCAGGGGTGTTCATTCGTGCCGTCGAGTCAAGATGCAAACAATCCTGTATCGGGATTATGCAGAGCATTGCCGCTGAATGCATGGCATTATCGACCATTTTTTCTACCACCTGGTCTGCCACATCCATGTTGTCAGACCAGCAGTGACTTCGGCTCACCTCGGCATGAGTGCTATCGTCAGCATCCAGCTTAGTTTCTGGCAGCAGGTTTAGTGCCTGCAACACATAATTTTTAGTATCATCTTGCAGGCTATTAAACCAGCCTTTGGTGGTATCGTTATCGTGTGTGCCAGTGTAAACCACGGTATCTTGCTTTATATTCTGCGGCTTGTGCGGATTATCTTCAAATTCATCAAAACCAAATTGCAGTATCGACATGCCGGGCAACTGGTACTTTTTTCTTAGTGCGGTCACTTCTGGCGTAATAATACCAAGATCCTCGGCAACAAATGGCAGTTGCTTGTGACATTCCTCTAAACTTGACTGTATGCTCGATAATAATGCATCGCCCGGCATTTTTTCCCAGTGTCCGTCAATGGCCGTTTCGCATGATGCATCAATCACCCATGATGCCTCCAGCCCGCGGAAGTGATCGATCCGCACCAGGTCAAACAATTCAAGATGATGATGGATTCGATTTTTCCACCATGTATAATCATCTCTTCGCATGATTTCCCAGTCATAATGCGGGTTACCCCAGCGTTGACCTGTTTGTGAGAAATAGTCAGGTGGTACGCCGGCAATAACACTCATGTTGCCGTTCTGATCCAGACGAAACCATTCCGGACGAGCCCATACATCGGCACTGTCATGAGCGATGAAAAGTGGCATGTCACCAAACAGTAGCACCCCCATATCGGATGCTTTTTTCCTGATCTCCAGCCAACGTTTATGCAACTGGTATTGCTGCCATTTCAATTTGACGATAGTTTGTTGATGCTGTTGATGAGAGTGCTTTAAGGTCTGTGGGTCACGAAATTTTAAGTGTTCTGGCCATTCCATCCAGGGTGTTTCATTAAAATACTGTTTCAGCGCCTTAAACAAGGCGTAATCATCCAGCCAGAATTTTTGCCTGTCACAAAAATCAATGAAACCACTTTCTGTTTCATTAATGTTGCTATATTCCGACAACAACGCAGGGTTAAACGCGAATGCCGAACTGCACTGATAAGGCGACAGCCCGTTTTGCGGCTCGCCAAGTGGCAATGTCTGCCAAACACTAAAACCGGTATCTGCCATCATTTGTAGCCAGCGATCTACGTCACCATCCAGCTCGCCCGAGGGCAATGAAGTCGGGTGCAGCAAAATACCTGCCCGCCTTTTCCGTAACAGCGGCATTTATGATTGCTCCATTTAGATTGCACCTACGGGCGTTTTTGTGTGACCTTCGGCTATATAATCAGACATTTCTAACCATGGTACCGGCATTTTCAGCATCTCCACCACCAGTGGACAATGCTTCGTCCAGGTTAGCAGGTATCTTAATCTTTAGCAGCTTATAGAGGTTTTTTAACTGTGTCCGAAACAACTGATCAAAATCGTTGACACTTGACGATGAGTTGTTCTCACCAAACCACCAGAACCAGTCAGAGCCTTCACAAATAGCCAGTTGACGTGTTGCTTTCTCAAGCTGCTTTTTTTTTAATTTACCAACTTGTAATACTTTATCATAAGCCTGCTTGGCTTCAATCAACCTGTCCCACGCTTTGTTCTTGTCGTGCTCGCCGATCCATGTTGAGAATGAACCATAAACCCAACTGCCTGCACACAATTTTTCGAGTTCATGGACTTTTACCTTATTAGCCGCTTCGGTATTTACCAGTTCAGAGAAGGTGCTTGCGCACACCAGCGGATGCTCAGATAAAGTTTGATACAAATGATCCAGAAAATAATAACCATTATGCGGGTAATACTCCCAGGCATTTTCACCATCAAGGATAATTGAAACCACATGTCTGCTCGCACTATCATCGAGAAAATCTGCAATGTTAACCAGGTGACCAACCAGATCATCAGCCGCATCAACTGAGTTCATTTTGCTGTATTCAAAGCCGATCAGATCAGACAGTCCGTCATCCCTGAAAAATAGCTTAGGTTTGTAATTTTTTAGTATATGCGGATGAAACAGAGCCCGCTTACCAATGACCTTTTCCGGATCATGCTCTCCAAGCCGCATGCTGTTACGCCACACAGCCTCGCCGGATGCGGTCCACTTAAAGCCAAATTCTTCAACCAGTGCGATGGCATCTTCTGAAACAGCACCTTCTGATAACCAGATGCCCTGTGGTCTGCATCCAAAATAATGCTCGAAACAGTTTATGCCCTGCTGAATATGCCAGCGCGAACGTTCAACTCCACCGGGATAAACCGCTGCAGTTGGTGTGGGTGCGCCGGGCTGGGCGCATGCCATATTAGCCATGTCATTCAACAGCGGAATGATGGGATGACCATAAGGTGTCATTGAAAGTTCTATCTGCCCGTCTTCAGCTAGTTTTTTATATCGTGGAATCAGCTTTGAAATGCAGTCATAAATAAGCTGTATCAATGCACGGCGATCAGCAGCATCAAACATGCTTGCTTTTTCGATCAGGTCTATCGATGTCTGCGTTTGTTTAAGTGCATAACCAAGCCAGGCGATGTGATACCAGACCAGCACATCAACATAATACTGAGAATTGAGGTATTGCAGGCAGCCAGCATCATGTTCATCACAGCTCCCATCTGGAAACAGGTATTTAAACGGCTCAAGCAAACGTTTGAAACCGGGATAGGGATCTATCATTTTCTCCGCATTCGCTTTCTGGCAGTCACATAGTAACTGGTAGCGCTCATGCACCAAGGCGGGGATTGGCTTTGCCCCCGCAAGCAGGTTGAGCATCGGGTCTTTCATTGGCTGCCCGTTATCAAGCCAGTTTTTTAGTTGTTTGGCGTAGTCATCCAGTTGTTCCAGCAATACCGGCGCAAAATTGACCACCACCTTCATTGCCGGGTGTGCTTCAAGGTGCATTACCATGTCTTCGTAATCTTTTATTGCATGCAGGTAAACCCAGGGAAGTTGGTAGTCACCATCGATACCCTGCTGGTACCAGGGTTGATGCATATGCCAGCATAAAACGAAATTGACGGCTTCATCTGTGTGCATCGCGGTCCTGTCCGTTGTCATCTCTTTATTATGACTCATAAGTATCTGCTTTTGTATCAGGCAACAGTCACCCTGTCACTGCTTGCATCCTCCTGGTTTGTTTCATCTTTATCAACAACATAAAGATACTGCCCCAGCATTTCCGGTGTTACCAGTACGATGCCACTTGCCGTTACATGAAACCGCTTGCGGTCGAGCTCAACATCTTCACCGATAACCGATCCATCTTCAATAATGCATTCCTTATCGATTATCGCACGGGTAATACGACAATTTTTACCGATTGATACCTTGGGCAAAATCACACTATCCCTAATCACCGAGCCGCGTTCGATCTCGGTGGCAAAGAAGATAACAGAGCGTTTAACTCTGGCACCGGACAGTATGCAACCACCAGAAACCAGCGAATCAATAGCATGTCCGCGTAAACCATCATCATCGAAAATAAATTTGGCTGGTGGATACTGGGTCTGATAGGTCCACACCGGCCAGTCTCGTGAATATAAATTGAGTTCGGGTTCAATTTCACACAATTCCATGTTTGCTGCCCAATATGAATCAATGGTACCGACATCACGCCAGTAGGCCGGTTTGCCTTCATTATTGAGGAACGGGAAGGCACGAGCATTACAAGTTGAGATGCTTTTTGGCACGATATCTTTACCAAAATCATGCGCCGAATCCGAATTATCCGCATCGTCAATCAGGCTGGCATAAAGATAGGAGGTAGAGAAAATATAGATGCCCATTGATGCCAGCGCCTTGTCTGATTTACCGGGTATGGTATCCGGGTTTTCCGGTTTTTCGGTAAACTTTGTTATGCGATAGTCTTCATCAATAGACATTACCCCAAATTCTGAAGCTTCATGACGTGGCACTTCGATGCAACCAACCGTCAGATCAGCTTTTGAGCTCACGTGAGCATACAGCATTTTAGAATAGTCCATGGTATAGATATGATCACCACCCAGAACCATGACATATTCTGGCGCATGACGGCGAATGATATCAATGTTCTGATATAACGCATCAGCGGTGCCTCGATACCATGCATTATCGATGCGCTGTTGTGCCGGTATAATTTCAACAAACTCACCAATCTCCGCTCGCATAAACCCCCAGGCACGTTGCAGGTGTCGGATCAGTGAATGTGATTTGTATTGCGTTAACACGCCAATACGACGCAATCCTGAGTTTACGCAATTAGACAATGCAAAATCAATAATACGGTACTTGCCACCGAACGGTACTGCCGGTTTCGCCCGCCATTTAGTCAGCCCCTTTAACCTGGAACCCGAACCACCTGCCAACACCAACACCAGTGTTTTACGCGTCAATTCGGTACCGGTATTTGCGTCAGTATAATAATGGTAATTTTTAGATCGCGATTTGGTGTTATTCGTCATTGTGCTGCCTCCTCCCGTAATAACTCATCATGCGCTTTCACTGCTGCAGACAACGCACCTAGCACACCAACACGCTTATTGGTGACAAGATAGACAGCGATTTGTTTAACCAGTTCCTGCATTCTTCCCTTGTTAAGGTAAGCCTTGATAAATTCTTCAGATTGCATTTTTGCAAGCATTTTTGCGGCGATACCACCGGTGATAAAGATGCCACCATAAGGCTTGAACAAGAGCGCAATGTTGCCGACGTATGCGCCATAAATCTGTACAAAAAGAGATACGGCATTGTCTGCAACTTCGTCTATTTTCGATTGCTCATTAACCCATTGCGCATTAATGATTTCACCATGCGCTGCTGCACAATGAGAATCCACATACTGTTTGCTCGCACAAAAGTGATACAGCGACACCAGCCCATCACCAGATAAAATTCGTTCATAAGATACGCGTGCAAAACGCTGTTGCAAGAACTGCAGCAATTGTATCTGAACATCATTAATCGGGGAAAAATCAATGTGCCCTCCCTCAGAGTCATGAGATTGCAAGCTTTTTTCGTCACCCTGAGATTTGTCTTCAGCCCAGGCCACACCAAGCCCGGTTCCGGCACCAACTGCAACCCGCGCGGTATTTAGTATTATATTAGCGGATAAACCATCAGTGTTTTTACTTAAATGTAAAACACCTGGGTTTAATATAATTTTATCTTTCTCCAGCAACTGAGCGGTACCTAATACTGAAGCCTGAAAATCATTCATAAAGTATATATTATTGATGCCGAAAGCGTCCCGCAATGATCGTTTTTCGATCATCCAGGGGAGATTGGTTAAACGCGCAGACGAACCGCTAACCAGACCAGGCAAAGCCAAGCTTAACACTTTTACCTTGCTAACATCTATCATGCTACCTGCCGAGCCACTGGCTTGAATAAATGTACGTAAAATCGACTCAAAACCATCGAATTTGCCGCTCAAATAATGTGCTTCATATAAAATATTACGCGCTTGTTCGGCATCGGCGAATGCCAGTCGCGTGTTGGTACCACCCACATCTGCAGCAATAACATACATCGAAAACGTCCTGATTTTTAGCAGCCTGCTCCCTGCATAGAAGCCGCAGTCAGGCTACATGATATACCTTATTTGTTACAAAACAATGACGAAGGTCAATTTAGGGCATCTCTATTTATTCTGGAGGTGAAGATTGAGATTCAAAATAGGTCAGATT
>CAZYCY010000145.1:0-6139 GCA_964646145.1 uncultured Thiotrichaceae bacterium | reverse complement strand
GAGGATTGACCATGGCTGATTTTAAAATAGCACCATCTATACTTTCCGCAGATTTTGCAATGTTGGGTCCTGAGGTGGACAATGTGCTGGCATCAGGCGCAGACATTGTTCATTTTGATGTGATGGATAATCATTATGTACCAAATTTAACCATTGGTCCTTTGGTCTGTGAGGCACTGCGTAACCACGGTGTTACCGCTGATATTGATGTGCATTTAATGGTGAAGCCAGTGGACAGAATTATTCCTGATTTTGCTAAAGCTGGCGCCACCTACATTACTTTTCACCCGGAGGCCAGCGAACACCTTGATCGCAGTCTGCAGCTTATTCGTGAATGTGGCTGTAAATCAGGTCTGGTGTTTAACCCTGCAACACCGCTGAGTTATCTTGATTACGTGCTGGATAAGGTAGACATGGTGCTATTGATGTCAGTTAACCCGGGTTTTGGCGGTCAGTCTTTTATTCCATCAACTCTGGGCAAATTGCGCGAAGTACGCAAAATGATTGATGACTCCGGTCTGGATATCCGTCTGGAAGTCGATGGCGGTGTTAAAGTGGATAATATCTGTGAGATTGCACAAGCCGGTGCGGATACCTTTGTCGCCGGTTCTGCCATCTTTGGTGCCAAAGGCGAAAATGACGCCAATGATTACAACACGATTGTTGCCGCAATGCGAGCTGAACTCGCTAAAGCTTGATAGCAGTAATGTTAAATCGCCCCGAAATGGTATTAATTGATGTTGATGGTACGCTGGTAGACAGCGTACCTGACCTGGCATTTTGTGTTGATGAAATGCTGAAACAGCTGGACATGCCAGTACGGGGCGAAGCCAGTGTGCGGCACTGGGTCGGCAATGGTGTCGAGCGCCTGGTGAAGCGCGGCTTGCTCAATGCACTTGACGGTGAACCGGATGAGGTTTTATACAATAAGGCTCTGCCGATTTTTCGTGAATTGTACGCACAAAATACCTCAGTACGCAGTTGCTTGTATGACGGTGTGCCAGAAGCGCTGGATTTTCTAAAAACCACCGGCGTAAAAATTGGTTGCGTGACCAACAAAGCCAGTGAGTTCACCCTGCCTATTTTGAAAGATTTAGGCATTAGTGATTACTTTGAAACGGTGCTGTGCGGTGATATGGTGGCGCGCAAAAAGCCCGACCCTATGCCACTGATCATGTCAGCAGAAAAACTGGGAGTTTCGCCCTCAGCGTCAATGATGTTAGGCGATTCCATGAGTGATGTAAAAGCCGCAAGAGCGGCACAGTTTTCTATTATCTGCATGTCTTATGGATACAATCACGGTGAAGATATTCGTGATTATAATCCCGATGCAGTGGTTGATTCGATGGCTGAGATTAAAAATATTGTTGCCTGGTAATTGTTAGTTTGTGGTTCGACAGCTTCACCAGGCTAGATGTTGCCCCTGTGTCAGGGCGGCTACCGCGTTTAGTCTTTCAATAAGTAAAGCAGAATAAAAAAACTTTTATATTAAGCAAGCATGCACTAATATTCAGCTATGAACTATTTTTCAGGCAAAAATGAGGCGAATAAACACTGGCGATGGTAAAGCGTACCGCTTATTCTCATCGTAATGTCTTTATTTGAAGGCAGTGTCGTCTAATTTTTTGTCCGGGAAAAATAATGTCTGTTGAAAAGCTCTCAAAGTGCAAAGTCTCTGAAACAACCTTCTCTCAAATCAAACAACAGGGTTTTAATCGCATACCGTTAGTATGTGAAGTGCTGGCCGATCTGGATACCCCGCTCAGCACCTATTTGAAACTGGCCAATGCACCCTATAGTTATCTGTTTGAATCCGTGCAAGGTGGCGAAAAATGGGGGCGCTATTCCATTATCGGTTTGCCCTGTAAAAAAGTCATTAAAATTACCGGTTATGAGGTTTCGCAATACGAAAATGACAAACTAATAGATACTCAAACGGTGCCTGATCCACTGCAGTGGATTGATGAGTTCCAGTTGCAGTTCAAGGTTTATGAGGATGAAAAACTGCCGCGCTTTACCGGAGGGCTGGTTGGCTATTTTGGTTATGAGACCATTGCTTACATAGAAAAACGACTGGCAAAAAAACATAAACCTGACCCATTACAAACACCGGATATTTTATTGATGGTGTCTGAAGAAGTCGTGGTGTTTGATAATTTATCGGGCAAGTTATTTATTATTGTCCAGGTTAATACAGATGAAGAAAATGCCTTGCAGGATGGCAAGGCGCGTTTGCAACAGATAGCAGATGCATTGCGTAAGCCATTGCCAGAAAAAACCAGTCATGTGAGACAAATCGTTAACGAAGAAGATTTTGTTTCAGGTTTTACTGAGCAAGGTTACAAAGATGCGGTTAAAAAAGCCAGGCAGTATATTATTGATGGTGATATCATGCAGGTGGTTTTATCGCAGCGTTTGACCATTCCATTTAATGCGCCACCGCTGGATTTATATCGTGCATTACGAAGCCTTAATCCATCGCCTTACATGTATTACCTCGATTTGAATGATCATCACATTGTGGGCTCATCACCCGAAATCCTAGTGCGTCTGGAAGAAGATCAGATCACGGTGCGACCTATTGCTGGCACCCGACCACGCGGTGAAGATGAAGCGGCTGATATGCAGCATGAAAAAGAATTGCTGGCGGATCCTAAAGAGCTGGCTGAGCATTTAATGCTGATAGATTTAGGGCGCAATGATGCGGGTCGAGTCAGCAAAACAGCAACGGTTAAATTGACCGAAAAGATGCAGGTTGAACGCTATTCACACGTCATGCACATGGTATCAAATGTTATCGGTGAGCTTCGTCCAGATTTAACTGCAATGGACGTTTTGCGTGCAACATTTCCAGCGGGTACGGTAAGTGGCGCACCCAAAATTCGTGCCATGGAAATCATTGACGAATTCGAGCCAGTGAAGCGCGGCATCTATTCAGGTGCTGTCGGTTATCTGTCATGGAATGGTAATATGGATACAGCCATTGCGATTCGTACTGCGGTCATAAAAAATAAACATTTGTCGATACAGGCAGGCGCCGGTATTGTTTATGACTCAGTGCCGGAAAATGAATGGGCTGAAACGATGAGCAAAGCGCGGGCAATTTTTCGCGCAGTGACCATGGCAGAGGCCGGTATTGATGCTTAACTACTTCAAGCTCCTGGTATTCTTTTCATTAAGTAACTACTCAGCGTATTATCCAGGTAAGGATGTAGGTTATTGATTTTTCAGGCATCTGCAACATGGATGTTGCAGTAGAGCGTACATGGACGTATTTACAGCGTCCTTAAAAATCAATAACCTGCATC
This sequence comes from uncultured Thiotrichaceae bacterium, assembly GCA_964646145.1. Classification (GTDB taxonomy): domain Bacteria; phylum Pseudomonadota; class Gammaproteobacteria; order SZUA-229; family SZUA-229. Next base: position 2,831 of record CAZYCY010000145.1, on the reverse strand, counting down.
CTTTTCCAAAATTACGCTGAGTAGTTACTTCATTAATACATATGATGTAAAGCGGTTACTTTTATTGCAAAAAAACAAAGCAGATTTGATATGTTATTAATGATAGATAATTACGATTCTTTTACCTACAATCTGGTGCAATATCTGGGCGAGCTGGGTGCAGATGTTGAAGTTCATCGTAATGATGAAATCACGCTGGATGAAATTAAAGCCAGACAACCAGATAAATTAATGATTTCACCCGGGCCCTGCACACCGGATAAAGCTGGTATTTCAATGCATGCAATAAAAGCATTTGCTGGCAAAATACCTATCTTAGGTGTTTGTCTTGGGCATCAGTGCATCGGTCAGGTATTTGGAGGAAAAATTATTCATGCCAAAGAAATCATGCATGGCAAAACCTCCCGTATATATCATAAGAGCGGTTCAGTATTTAGCGGTTTGAAAAATCCATACACCGCCACGCGTTATCATTCGTTGGTAATCGAAAAAGCATCATTGCCTGAGTGCTTAGAAATTACCGCCTGGACGCAAACCCAAACAGGTGAGATCGATGAGATTATGGGAGTTCGCCATAAAACAATGAATGTTGAGGGTGTGCAGTTTCATCCCGAGTCTATCCTGACAGAACATGGGCATGATTTACTAAACAACTTTTTAAAGTCGCAATGATTATGAATACTTCCTTTACCATGCAGCAAGCAATAAAAGCTGTCACCGAAAAGCGTGATTTAAACACTGAAGAAATGGCAGCAACCATGCGGCTAATCATGACGGGTGAAGCCACACCCGCTCAGGTTGGTGGATTTTTAATTGGTTTGCGCATGAAAGGCGAAACCATAGATGAAATAGCCTCGGCTGCGGCAGTAATGCGAGAGCTGGCGACTAAGGTTGAAGTAGATAAAAATCATCTGGTCGATACCTGTGGCACCGGCGGTGACGCTTCCGGCAGTTTTAATGTATCCACTGCCAGTGCCATTGTGGTTGCCGCAGCTGGCGGCAAAGTGGCTAAACACGGCAATCGTTCCATCAGTAGCAAGTCGGGAAGCGCCGACGTTCTGGAAACTGCCGGGGTTAATCTTGAACTTAGTCCTGCGCAGATTGCAGAATGCGTAAGCCAGATTGGTGTTGGTTTTATGTTTGCACCATTGCATCACAGTGCGATGAAGCATGCCATTGGTCCACGGCGCGAAATGGCAGTGCGTACCATTTTCAATGTATTAGGTCCTTTAACCAACCCGGCCGGTGCGCCGAATCAGGTATTGGGCGTTTTTAGCAAAGAACTGGTTGAGCCTTTAGCTCATGTATTGCAGCGACTCGGCAGCGAGCATGTACTGGTGGTGCACGCTGAAGATGGTATGGATGAAATCAGCATTGCAAGTGCCACCTACATTGCCGAGTTAAATAAAGGTGAGGTAAAAACCTACACCATACAACCGGAAGATTTTGGATTATCACGCGCCAGTCTTGAACAGATACGAGCAACAGACTCCGCGCATAGTCTGGAAATTATACAAAGTGTGTTTAATAATGCAGAGGGTGCTGCGAAAAATATCGTGTGTTTGAATGCGGGTGCAGCCATTTATGTCGCTGGATTATCAGCGTCATTAGCAGAAGGCGTAAAAAAAGCACAGCAGGTAATAGCCAGCGGCGTGGTTGCTGAAAAGCTGGAGCAGCTAATTGCCAAAACCAATGCCTGTTCATAAAATTAAATGCAGAGGCATGTAAAATTAATGATGAGTAATAAAACACCTGACATACTAATAAAGATCCTTAATCGCAAACGCGAAGAAATAAGTGAGCGTTCGGCAAAAGTCTCTATAGAGACGTTAAAACAGCAATGCAATAATGCAGATACGGCGCGTGGTTTTATCAAGTCTATTGAAAATAAAATCAATGATAATCAAGCTGCTGTTATTGCAGAAATAAAAAAAGCCTCACCCAGTAAAGGCTTGTTAAGAGCAAATTTTGAAGCGGCAGAAATAGCAAGAAGTTATGCTAAATATGGTGCAACCTGTTTATCAATATTAACCGATAAAGATTATTTTCAGGGTCACGAAGACTATTTGAAGCAGGCAAGAGCCGCATGTAATCTCCCGGTTATTCGTAAAGACTTCATTATTGACCCCTATCAGGTGTATGAGGCGAGAGCGATTAATGCAGACTGTATATTGTTAATCGTGGCTGCATTAGATGATAAAAATCTACAATCGCTGTTTGATCTTGCGCATGAGTTAAACATGGATGTACTAATGGAGGTGCATAATGAACAGGAAATGCAAACAGCGCTAAACACCAGTGCACGTTTAATCGGTATTAATAATCGCAACCTGCGAACCTTTGAGACCTCGCTGGATACCACCTTGAATATGATTGAAATGGTCGATGATAACCGTATTCTGGTAACAGAATCGGGTATTCATAGCAAAGATGATGTGCAGTTGATGCTTGATAATAAGGTCAATGTCTTTCTGGTGGGTGAAGCATTTATGCGAGCAGATAATCCGGGTGAAAAACTGGCTGAGCTATTTTTTTAAAAATATGTAACTATGCGGTGTGTTACATTCTTTTCCAAAATTATGCTGGGTAGTTACAAATAAAAATAACTTTTCCGCAAATGCACGCAAATGCACGCAAATAAACGCTAATAAAAACAAAATATTTAATTGAGACATTTGCGCGAAAGATTTTTGTCCGTTTTGTCTTCTTAAGCAGTATATTACTGATTTTTTCTGCAAATAAACGCAAGCCATGATTTTTTAATTTTTTATTGGTCTCAGACCGCTAGTCAAAACTATGCACTTTAGTGCAAGGCTTTAGCTGCTACACAT
>CAZYCY010000144.1:0-6161 GCA_964646145.1 uncultured Thiotrichaceae bacterium | reverse complement strand
CTGCTGGATGCTGATCCTGGTCGCGTGGTACACAGTTTTCAGCCGGAGAAACCTCAAGATGAACGTGATGACCATTATGTGTACGAAGAAACTGCTCATTTACTGGCGCACCCACAAATTATCAAAACATTTGAACTCAGTCTGAGGGTTAAAAGCTGATGTCGTCTGACGCAATTAACAAAGCCAGAGGTGGCACCAAACATTACGACAGTTACCCTGAAGGTCAGATACCGGTTTTTCTTAGCTACGGCTTTCGTCCGTTTTTTATTCTGTTACCCATCTATATGGTACTTTCTATTGTGTTGTGGGCTTTGTTCTGGCATGGCAGCATTAGTTTGCCATTTATCCGGGATCCCCTGAGCTGGCACATCTACGAAATGATTTTCGGCATTGGTATTGCCGGTATTATTGGTTTTATACTTACAGCTGTGCCTGAATTGTATGATGGCATTACCCCGGTTACTGGCAGAACTTTGTTGGGTCTGGTCAGTCTTTGGGTATTGGGGCGAATTTCATTCTGGATGATGGATGTTGTTGGCGTCTACCTGGTGATGCTTATTCATCTTCCGCTGTTATTGTGGGTTATTTTGCTGGTTATCAAGCCGATTTTTCTTGACCCGCTACGACGCAACATCAGTCTTGCCTTTAATTTTCTCGTTATTTTACTGATACAGGCCTGGTTTTTTGCTGCCGTTGCAGGTTGGGTAGCACAAGATGCTTTTAGTATTCTTAAAGTCGCATTAGGTGCATTTATGGTGCTGACATTACTGGCACTGCGTCGAGTCAGCACTGAGTCGATAAACGAATGGCTGCAAGATAGTGAAATTGATGATACCTTTATTGCTCGTCCGCCCGCTTACAATATCGCCATCTTTAGCGTTAGTCTGTATACCGCAGTGGAATTTTTCTTTCCCGGAAATTCGATTCTGGGCTGGCTTGGGCTGGCGGCTGCGGCAGCGATACTCAATACACTAAATGATTACTTCCTCGATGAAGTCAATATCCTGCTACGTTCCTATATTTTGCCATTGATATTAACCTTGATAATGATGGCTGCAGGTTATGGTTTTATGGGTTTTGATTATCTGTTTGACGGGCTATATGGCATCAATCACTTTCGCCATTTTTTGACCACAGGCGCGTTTGGTCTGATATTCTTTATGGTGATGGTGATCGTCGCTACCATCCACACTGGGCGGCAACTGCGCACTAATCGCTGGGTGGATATTGGCGTTGCCTTGATTGTCATCGCTACACTGTTGCGTGTTTTGATTCCTTTTTTCCCGGAATATACCCGGTCTCTATATCTGGCTTCAGCATTAGTCTGGGCGTTGCCTTTTATTATCTACCTTATTCAATTCTACCCCTGGTTGAGTCAACCCAGGGCAGACGGTTTGCCGGGTTAACAATAGGTATAATCTTTAGAGATGCCCAAAAGGTTAAGCAGGATGGGAGTCTTATTATAATGCTAATGATAATCATTTGCATTTGTTCATGTATTTTGTTATAATTAAGCGTGTCTCTGCATTTAACTCAGCATTATTATGAGGTCAGGATGGAGAAACCAATAACCTCCGTCCTGACCTCATAGGCATGTAATTAAGTCTGTTTTTAAGTCTCAAGTATTAACAACTGTTAACTCGTTGGTGTTTTTTTCCAGTCATGCACAGAAGGTGTATTCACTATGGCATTAAAATCAGAGTTGGAAAGCAAAGAAGCTGATTGTGTTTCGACACAGGGTTTTATAGATCTGTGCCATGAAGCAATCAAAGAACCCGCCGACAAAAATTATGCAAAGTATCTGCTGGAACAGGCAGAAACTTTGGCACAAATATCGCCTGATTACATCGCTGTTGCTGATGCCGCTATCGCTGTTGACGATGCAATCTGGTTCAGGAAGCTGTTGGCAGAAACGGTAGTTGGCGATCACTTTTTTTGGGCACATATGGGAGAAATTTCATTAAAGATGGGTGACGAGGAGCAGTCAAGAGTATATTTACAAAAAGCGGTCGACCTGTGTGGCACACCTGAACAGGCTGTGCAGTTGGCTAATCGCCTGTTCCGAAATGGTATGGATAAACAGCAGGTGCGTAAAATTTATTTGCAGACGCGGCTGAATATGCAATCAGCACGTGATGAGCTTGTCTGGGCAGAAAAAATAATCGTTTTATTCCGTGATGCTGAGTGGGCATTGCAAACCTATGATGAGTTGGCACCCAGAATGACATCCAGTGATGAAAAGAAACTGTTTAATTTCAGCCGTCATGTGCGCCTGGATTTTCAAATGAAAGCCATTTAAGGGCAACGATTAATATATAACAAAACGTACTCGATTTCGATATACTGTTAGTCGCATCAAACTATCTGATGATGCGCTATAGCTTATGTCGTTCGGGTGTATTATCTCAGCTGGTTGCGCAACATTTGAGAGTGTTGCTGACACACGCGGAGTTGCCCTCATCAGTACGGCAAAAAACATCTATAGGCGCTAACCGGCAGACCGGGAATACATACTGGTACGTCATAACATGGTCAGATGGTTTTGCAGCAATTACCTTAAATGACGCATAAACCCTTACACGATACAGGAATAAAAACTATTATGGCAACACTAATTGGAAAACAGGCACCCGATTTCACCACAGCAGCAGTCTTGGGTGATGGGCAGATAATCGATGACTTTCAATTTTCCCAGGCTAGTAAAAACAAGTATGCCTGGCTGTTTTTTTATCCACTGGACTTTACTTTTGTCTGCCCTTCGGAATTGATTGCCTTAGATCGCCGTATGGATGCATTTAAAAAAAATGATGTTGAAGTTTACAGTGTCTCCGTCGATTCCCAGTTTACTCATAATGCATGGCGCAACACAGCGATCAATGATGGCGGCATCGGTCCGGTTCAATACGCCATGCTGGCTGACGTATCACATGAAATTTGTCGTGCCTATGATGTTGAACTTGAGGGCGCAGGTGTTGCGCTACGTGCCAGTTTTTTGATTGACGACAAAGGCATTGTACGCCATCAGGTGGTTAATGATTTGCCCCTGGGTCGCAATCTTGATGAAATGCTACGCATGGTCGATGCGCTGAAATTTCATGAAGAGCATGGTGAGGTTTGTCCCGCTGGCTGGAAACAGGGCGATTCAGGCATGGTAGACACGCCCGAAGGTGTTGCTACGTATCTGGAAAAACACGCAGCTGGGTTGTAATACTAAGGAGAAGGCGGTCGGGTCGCCTGATCTGGTTCTACAATGTGACAATACGAATCAGGTCGGTGCCGCCTGAACGCTGTTCATGCCCTGCGGTTATTACCAGGATGTCACCGCTATCAGCCTTAATCATCTGTTTGATTTCGGCTATGGCGAATTCAATGCGATCGTCATCTTCAGGTGCGCCATGGTAGAACACGGGCATTACACCCCAGTTCATTGACAGTTTGCGCACCACTCTTTTAGAGGGGGTAACGGCTAGAATTGGGCAGTTAGGGCGATATTTTGAGATCAGGCGTGAAGTAAAGCCTGATTCAGTCAGGCTGATGATGGCTGCTGCATTCAGGTTTTCTGCCATACTGACGGCTGCTTGTCCGACTGCCTGTGTTACCACATTAGCGGGGTTAGGTTTAATCTTCTGCAGATAGCCGTATTCATTTAACGATGCCTCGGCACGTAATGCGATGGTTGCCAGGGTGGTTACTGCGCCCACAGGGTATTTTCCAACAGCGGTTTCTCCCGATAGCATGACCGCCGAGGTGCCATCGAGAATTGCATTGGCGACATCACTGGCTTCCGCACGGGTTGGTTTTGGGTTGTGTTCCATCGAAGCCAGCATTTGCGTGGCTGTTATCACTGGTTTGCCATTGCTGACTGTGGTGCGGATAATGAGCTTCTGTGTCGCAGGTACATCGGCCAGTGGTAGTTCTACCCCCAGATCACCGCGAGCAACCATAATACCGTCTGCTGCATCGACGATTTCTTCCAAATTTGCCACACCGGCTCTGTTTTCGATTTTCGCAATGATGGGTATCAGTGCTTGATTTTCGATCAGGATTTCTCGCATCTTGTAGATGTCATCGGCGCTCTGCACAAATGAGGCGGCGATGTAGTCAACATCATTTTCAGCGGCAAAGCTCAGTTCCTTGACGATATCATCCCGGTTTTCCGGACTCACGGCACTCATTGCCAGTTGCGTGTCTGGCAGATTAACGCTCTTGCAATTACCCAGTAGTCCGCCATGAATAACGCGGCAGTTGATCGTGCCATCGCTTACATTGTCAACCTCCAGCTCAATGGCGCCGTCATCAAGCAAAATAGGGACTCCCTGTCTCACTTCTTTATACAGCTTATGGTATGTGATCGAGACACCTTCAGCATCGCCGAGTCTGTCTTTGGTGTGCAGGTTGAAGTGCTTTCCGGGTGCTAGCGTGACTGAGTCGCCATTAAGTTGACCGGTACGTATTTCAATGCCTCGGGTGTCAATCATGATAGCAATGTTTCGATCAAGTTCTCTGGCGGCGGTACGCAGGGTTAAAATTTGTTGGCTGTGCTTTTCATAGCTACCATGTGAGAGATTAAGTCGTGCGACATTCATACCCGCTTCAATCATCGCCTTGAGTATTTCCGGTGTTTCGCAGGCGGGACCAATGGTAGCGATGATTTTGGTTTTTCGTATGGCGGTGTGACCGGGTTGAGGCTTATTCATGATAGGTATTTATTTATTAAAGTAGCTGCGGGCTGATGATTATGAACGTTCAGGCGCTGGATGCAATATGCATTGTGGGTGAGCGCAGGTGATTGTTTTCTCTATTCTTGGGCTTAATGATGAAATAGGCGTTATTTATGGTTTGTGGCTTAGGACTCAGGATCAAATAACTTACGAAACTTAACTTGCCTTTTTGCTCCAGCTTGAATGATCTCAAATCGTTGCGTAGCGCAACTATGCGCCTTTTGAGATCATCCAATCTGAAACAAAAATTCGGCGTTAAGTTCCGCATCTTATTTAATCCTGAGTCCTTAGTTTGAAATGAATGACAACGCCGATAATGGTGAATATGGACAGTAGCATTAACGACCCGTAAGTAGATATGTGTAACAGATCATCTAATGATGCAGATGTGGTCGCGTTATAAATCGCATTTGAGTAGAGATAAGATTTTATTGAAATGCCAAATATTACTGCTGCTATGAAGTGGCTTAGTTTAACCTTTAAAATGCCTGAACTATAATTAACCAGAGAATGCGGAAAGCCCAGGAATACCCGCAAGGCAAACAAAGTAAAAAAATTGTCTTGCTTATGCAGTAGCTTATAGGTGTGTGATTTTTCGATCCTTGTTATCCAGTCGTCAGCAAGACGCTTTGAAAAGAAGTATGCAGATATGCCGCCGAGAGTGCTGCCAGCTGTTAGAATAAAGGTAGCCATTGCTGGCGGATAAAGTGGTGTTGCAACCCAGAGAAACAGTGAGTCTGCCAGCGCAAAGGTGAACATAGTGGCTTGTAGAAGAATCAATACCAGCATCAGCCATCAGTGATCGGCGTACTCTCTGGCAATGTTGAGCATTTTATTGGTATCGAGCAAACCAGCCATTTCCAGAATAATGCCTGTGGCAATGAGAAATGCAATAATAAATAGTTTTTTAATATAACGTCGGCTCATGCGATGCTAAGAATTGTGCTCCGATTTCAGGGCAGCCTGTTAGATGCTGTTTCTCTTTAGTTAAACAGTGGTTTCAGATTGGCTGGTCAGGCATCTTATCAGGCGATGTGTATAAAGGGCATCTCTAAAAATTCATGGTTGGCATCTTCGCACTTGAGAGACTCAATAACTTCGTTGAAAAGTAAGCGTTCATTCTAGAACGCTATTACCCCACCCTATCCAAATCTGATTTCAAAAAATTATTCCCATATTTTTCTTTCCAGTTTCTTGGCGTAAGCTCATCAACTTTTGATGCAGGGTGCAAACTGACACGCTGCAAAACATCGGTAAGAGTAGTGGTGCATGGATGCACCGTTTACGAACCAAAGGACGGAAAAATAGTCGGATTGATGCCCTGCATGGTGCACGATACGATCAGGGTCTGGATGATGCCGGTATGTTCCGCACCCACTTCTGTCCAGTTAAATAACCAGTTCTTTTTCCCCATGGGAATAACACGAAGTCCACGTTCAA
>CAZYCY010000143.1:0-6220 GCA_964646145.1 uncultured Thiotrichaceae bacterium | reverse complement strand
GATAATTCAGTAGCTAACTAAATTACCATGTTTGAGAGATACAAGAGGTGCCCTTAAGCTATTGATACAATTTAAAGTGTATTGGAGATGGGGCTTTAGCCCCGTCACCTGCCAGCTGCATGCAGGTTAGCGGGACTAAAGTCCCGCTTCCAGATTGCTTTGTGTTTAATTTACTGGCATTGGGCACAGACCTAACTATTGCTTTACCCTAAAGGTCGAGTATAATCAGCCCTTTAAAGCGGTAGCCATGGCTACCGCTTTTGCTTTTTATGTGCTTAATTCGCCTTTAGAGATGCCCTTTAGTTAAAACAGATAATTAAAACAAAAAAATGACAACAAGCAAACACCTGATGAAAACTTACACTCCTCTTGAGGTAACATTTGAGCATGGCGCTGGCGCATATCTATGGGACACAAAACAGCAACAGTATCTTGATGCTTTATCCGGTATTGCTGTTTGCGGATTGGGCCACGCCCACCCTGCCATCACTAAAACCATCAGTGAACAGGCCGCAAAGCTAATACACACATCAAACCTTTACCAGATTGATAAACAGCAGCATTTAGCTAATCAGCTTTGTGATATTTCCGGCCTGAGCCGTGTATTTTTCTCCAATTCTGGTGCTGAAGCCAATGAAGCTGCGATTAAAATAGCACGCTTGTTTGGTCACAAAAATAACATAGAAAACCCAAGCATCATTGTCATGGAAAACAGTTTTCACGGTAGAACCATGGCAACCCTCAGCGCCACCGGCAACCGTAAAGTACAGGCTGGTTTTGAGCCGCTGGTACAGGGTTTCATTCGCGCTCCCTACAACAACATTGATGCGATTAACAGCATTGCCGAAAACAATAACAATGTCGTTGCTATTTTGCTCGAACCCATTCAGGGTGAAGCTGGCATTATCATTCCAGAACAAAACTATTTAAACCAGCTGCGTGAAATATGTGACCAGCAAAACTGGTTATTAATGCTGGATGAAATTCAAACCGGCATGGGACGAACTGGAAAATGGTTTGCCTTCCAACACAACAAAATTCAACCTGATGTGATGACGCTGGCAAAAGCACTGGGCAATGGCGTACCGATTGGCGCTTGTCTTGCAAATGAAAAAGCTGGTGATATTTTACAGCCCGGCAATCACGGCTCAACTTTTGGCGGCAATCCGTTAGTGTGCGCCACCGCATCAACCGTCATCGGTACCATTAAATCAGAAGATTTAATCGCTAAAGCAAAACACACTGGCGACTATCTGCTTAACCGGTTTATAGAAAAACTGACAACACTTGATGGCGTGCGCAACATACGTGGCTTTGGTTTAATGATTGGCATTGAACTGGACACTGCTTACTTAAAGTACGATGGTACTGAACTGGCCACTAAACTGGTAAGCCTTGCACTGGAAAAGCATTTGCTTATTAACGTTACAGCTGGCAACGTGATTCGTTTATTACCGCCATTAATTATCGACCAGCAACAAGCAGACACCATTATTAATACCGTTACTAACCTGGTTCTCAGCGTTTTACAGAAAAAAGTAGCAGCCTGAACATGAACACAACAAAAAAAAACCTGCGGCACTTTTTAACCCTGACTGACTTGTCTGCAGTAGAATTCAGAGGTCTAATTAATCGTGCTATAGAATTAAAAGCCAATCAGCATCGTGGCGATATTTTTGAACCACTTAAAAACAAAGTGCTGGCGATGATTTTTGAAAAATCATCCACCCGCACTCGCGTTTCGTTTGAGTCCGGCATGACGCAATTTGGTGGTCATGCCATTTTTCTAGCGCCTCGCGATACCCAACTTGGTCGTGGCGAACCCATTGAAGACAGTGCCAGGGTTCTATCCAGCATGACTGACTGCATACTGGTCAGAACGTTCGCACACGAAACAGTGGCGTTATTAGCAAAATACTCATCAGTACCGGTAATTAATGGCCTAACTGATGACGTACACCCTTGCCAGCTACTTGCTGACATGCAAACCTACTTTGAACACCGTGGTGACATCAAAGGAAAAATCGTCACCTGGGTAGGCGATGGCAACAACATGTGCCATTCTTATATGCATGCAGCAAAACTGCTCGAATTTAAATTAAACATTGCCTGCCCTGAAGGTTTTGAGCCTCAACAAAAATTTATCGATGAAACCCGTGACTTTATTGAAATCACACAGGACATCGCTGCAGCCTGTAGCAACAGCGATTTAATTGTCACTGATGTATGGGCAAGTATGGGTCAGGAAGAAGAACAAAACACTCGTAAACAGGCATTTCACAACTACCAAGTCACTGCCGAGCTAATGAGAAGTGCAAATAATGATGCACTATTTATGCACTGCCTGCCTGCGCACCGTGGCGAAGAAGTCAGTGCCGCAGTGATCGACAGCAAGCAAAGCGTGGTTTGGGATGAAGCTGAAAACCGCCTGCATGCACAAAAAGCGTTGCTAGAGTTCTTGCTGGTAGAGTAAAGAACCCTGCATCAACCACATAAACCCAGAGTTTTTTATTTTCATGCATAAAAAACACTATGCCATTGTTTTATTTACTTGCCTGATTTCACAAAGTATTTTCGCTGAAAGCGCTAACAATAACAGTATTAATAAATTAGCACTTTGCCCTAACGAAGACCCGGCAATAATCAAACACACCACCCCACGCGCCTTCGCCATCGAAAATAGACTAAACACTGAAATCAGTGCGGATAAATTGCATGTTGACGTAGGCAGCACAATAACACTTCATGGTAATGTCATTATTGAGCGAGATCGGCTACGCATCAAAGCGGACCAGGTAAACTTCAATAGGCAACATGACGTATTACGCCTTATTGGTGACGTACAGATAGAAACAACAAACATCGCTTTAATTGCCGCTGATGGCACCATCAGGCTAGACACAGAAAACAGGCAAGACCACACGCAGGGAGAGTTTAACAAGGCAAAACTCCTTATCGCCGAGAGCGGAATGAAAGGCAAAGCAGATACTATTGAAATTAACCAGCAGATAAACAAATCTCAAACATCAACCTTACACCGTGCCGGCATAACCAGTTGCCGTTTAACAGACCCTGACTGGCTCATCAGCGCCGAAACAATCCAGCTGGATCACATCGACGAATACGGTACTGCCAGGAATGTCGTTATCCGCTTTAAAGGCGTGCCTTTTCTGTATACACCTTACATAGAGTTCCCCACCAGCGACAAACGCCGCACAGGTTTTTTATTCCCAGAACTCGGCACTTCAACATCAAGAGGTGTTGAAATTGCAGTGCCGTGGTACTGGAATATCGCACCCAATCACGACCTGCTTATCACACCTCGAAACATGGTGAGACGTGGTCTGCAACTAGGTGGTGAATATCGTTTTTTAACACCATCGAGCAATGGCGAATTAACCGTTGCTTACCTGCCCAATGATGACATTACTCAGGAAGACCGCTATCACTTGCGCTATCAGCAGCACACCCATTTTCTACCCAACCTGTTACTCAACATTAATTTTCAGGAGATCTCTGACGCACAATATTTTAACGACTTCTCTAACAACCTGGGCAGCACCAGTCAAACTCATCTGCTGCGTAGCGCCACCTTGGCATACGACTTAAATAACTGGCGCATGCGCGCCTTGCTTCAGGATATAAAAATCATTGATACCAGTACTCCGATAAGATCCCGCCCTTATGAGCGCATACCGCAATTAACGTTCAATGGCGACACAGAAATAATGCACAGCCCTTTACTGTTCACCTTCGACTCTGAATTTGTCGACTTTACTCATGATGATGATACTAAAATTACCGGCAGCCGCTTAACCCTGCGCCCGGGTCTACGGCTGCCACTTAGTGGCACAGCATGGTTTGTTGAACCAGCAATTAAATTTAGCCACACGCAATATAATGTTGGCACTGAAGACAGTGCTGCTCAACCTCGCCCACCACAAACTGTCGAAAACCGAAACTTACCCATTAGCAGCATTGATGCCGGTCTGTTTTTTGAACGTTATTTTGAAAATGGTTTTATGCAAACCCTTGAGCCACGACTATATTACTTGAACGTGCCTTTTGAAGACCAGAGCAACATGCCCATTTTTGATACCAGCACCCCCGGTTTCAGTGTTGCGCAATTATTTCGTGATAATCGATTCGTTGGTGGTGACCGCATCGGCGACGCAAACCAACTGACGTTTTCTTTAACCAGCCGAATAATAAACCCGAATACAGGCAATGAGTTTCTGCGTGCCAGCATCGGTCAAATAATGTATTTTCAAGACAGAAAGGTATCGCTGAACAACACCATCGATACCTCTGAGCACTCCGATATAATTGCCGAGCTCGATACCAGATGGGGACACTGGAAAAGTAATATAGATCTGCAATGGGATACAACAAATGATGAACTATCTAAAGAAAATTACTTCTTACATTATAGATCCGATGCCAGACATTTATTTAACTTAGGCTATCGCAAGCGATTGCTTAAAAACGGCAGTAGCAGAGACATCGAACAGCTAGACAGCTCTTTTGTATATGCAATAAACCACCAGTACAGCCTGTTAGGCCGCTGGAATTATTCGTTGAAAGACAAAAAAAGTATTGACGAGATTATCGGTGTAGCTTATGACAGTTGCTGCTGGTCTATTCAGCTACTGGCACAACGCAGACTACAAAATACAACAAGCATTAACCATACAAACATCGACGACTATGATAGATCCATACTGGTACAATTTGTCTTTAAAGGACTAGGCAGTTTGTCTGGCAACACCGCCAGAACCACCCTGGAACAATCAATTTATAGCTACACCGATATTTTTCAATAAATTATAACTATGAACTCTAAAAATATTTTTTTTATATTATTTTTCCTCCTCAGCAGCAACTCAGCTCTCGCCAGTTTAAAACTACTGGATCATATCGTTGTTGTGGTTAATAATGATGTTATTACCAACACCATGCTGAATAATCGTGTTGCAGACTTCAGGAAGCAACTGGAATTAAGTCAATTAGTACGAATAGACCCAGATACCTTAAAAAAACAGGTTCTGGAAAGGATGATACGCGACACCATTCAACTACAACAGGCGAAACAACTTGGCATTACTGTCGATGACTTGATGTTAAATCGCGTACTTGAACAACTGGCAAGAAGCAACAATATGTCACTTGAAATGTTTCGAGACACCATAGAAAAAGAAGGAATGAATTTCACACGTTTTCGAGAGCAAACCCGTGATGAAGTTATAATACAACAACTTCAGCAGCGAATGGTTGCCAGTAAAATCAACGTGTCTGATCGGGAAGTCCAGCAGTATATCGAACGAAACGAATTACAGAATTACTCTAAAATCAGCTACCATTTACGCCACATTTTAATTGCAACGCCAGAAGAAGCCAAAGCAGAAGATATCAGCAAAGCTAAATTAAAAGCCGAGTCAATTTACAAAAAAATACAACATGGCACTCAATTTGAAGATTTAGCCATTCGAGAATCCAGTGGTCGCAATGCTTTAAAAGGCGGTGATCTGGGTGAGCGCAAGGCCAGTGAACTGCCCCAATTATTTATTGATGCAGTTAAAGAGCTAAATCCTGGGGAAACCTCTGAGCCGGTAAGAAGCGCCAGCGGCTTTCACTTGCTGCAATTAATCAGCAGTTCAAACCATCAACCTATGGTCAGACAAATTCGAGTTCGCCACATACTAATACAACCTGGTATGGAGGTTAGTGATAAACAGGCAAGAGACACTTTATTGACCTTAAAACAGAAAATCGAACAGGGTCAAAGCTTTGCCGAGCTTGCCAGCGAATATTCAGAAGACCCTGGCTCAAAAATTAAAGGTGGAGACCTTGGCTGGGCAAGCCCTGGTGATTTTGATCCAATATTTGGAAACGTCGCTAATAGCTTATCAAAGGAGCAAATCTCTGAGCCATTTAAATCCTCTTTTGGCTGGCACATACTTGAAGTTCTGGATCATCGTGACTATGACCAAACTAGAAGCAACAAAGAAAATCAGGTACGCGAAGCAATTAAAACAAGGAAAACTGATGAGGAATTACGCCTCTGGTTACGTCGTATTCGTGACCAGGCCTATGTTGAACTTATCACGCATTAGCCCCTAATCCCTATACACGTTTTATATGAGGCACTACACTAGCAACTGATTATTCCTGCATTCAACCTTAAAAAACCTTAACCTTCAGCACCTTAGCCATTCTCGCT
>CAZYCY010000142.1:0-6225 GCA_964646145.1 uncultured Thiotrichaceae bacterium | reverse complement strand
AAAAATCAATAACCTACATCCTTACCTGGATAATACGCTGAGTAGTTACGTGTTTTTTTGACATATTGTGGTGCTAATAATGCACGATCTACATCGTGAAAACTTCTCATAGTAAATAAATTCTCTTAAAGTCACTTGAAAAATGCTGCGTTTGTCTACACTTACTAATAATTGATAAAAATTAGAGGTGGTCATGACTAGCACAAAAGATCCGATATCGAACTTACTGCAATCGACAGAAGTTCCTGTTTTACCCTTACGCGATGTCGTGGTTTATCCACACATGGTCATTCCTCTCTTCGTTGGTCGCGAAAAATCCATCCAGGCACTTGATGCCGCAATGCAGGATAACAAGCAAATTTTGTTGGTGGCACAGAAAAGTGCCGACATTGATGATCCCAACATCGAAGATGTTCACGAAATTGGTACGTTGGCGACCATCTTACAGTTACTTAAACTACCTGATGGCACAATTAAAGTACTGGTCGAAGGTGCTCAGCGTGCGCGTATCGAAGGCATGAAAGAAGTTGGCAGTTTTTTTGTTGCCGGTTATCAATTACTAAATGATGATGTAACGAAAGATGATCAGGAGCTGGACATTCTTTCGCGCTCCGTACTGGGTGTGTTTGATCAATATGTGAAACTTAATAAAAAGGTGCCTGCAGAAATTCTGTCTTCGCTGGCTAGCATTGATGATCCCTCACGACTTTCCGATACCATAGCGGCTCATATGTCGTTAAAACTGGAGGAAAAGCAAAAGATTCTTGAAATTCCAAGTGTGCATGAACGTTTGGAATACATCTTGAAGTTGATCGATGGTGAAATTGATATGCTTCAAATCGAGAAGCGAATTCGTGGTCGTGTTAAGCAGCAAATGGAAAAAAGCCAGCGTGAGTATTATCTGAATGAGCAAATGAAAGCCATTCAGAAAGAATTGGGTGATATGGAAGATACGCCTAATGAAGTTGAAGAGCTGGAACGGCGTATTAAAAAATCAGGCATGAGCAGGGAAGCAAGAAAAAAAGCAGACAATGAATTAAACAAGCTGAAAATGATGTCACCAATGTCGGCTGAAGCGACCGTGGTGCGTAATTATATCGACTGGTTGGTTGACTGTCCGTGGAAGAAAAAATCAAAAATTCGTAATGACCTCACCGGTGCAGAAGATGTGCTTAATGAAGACCATTATGGTCTGGGCAAAGTCAAAGAACGTATTCTCGAATATCTGGCTGTTCAACAGCGTGTAAAAAAATTAAAAGGTCCAATTTTATGTTTAGTCGGACCTCCTGGGGTCGGTAAAACCTCATTAGGTCGCTCTATTGCACGGGCTACCAACCGCAAGTACACTCGTATGGCGCTGGGTGGCGTGCGTGATGAGTCAGAAATTCGTGGTCATCGCCGTACCTATATTGGCTCATTACCAGGAAAGATTATACAGAACCTGAGCAAGGTTGGAACTCGCAACCCACTGTTCTTGCTCGATGAAATTGATAAAATGGCCGCTGATTTCCGTGGTGATCCAGCCTCGGCATTATTAGAGGTGTTAGACCCGGAGCAAAATCACACTTTTGCCGACCATTATCTGGAAGTCGATTTTGACTTGTCTGATGTCATGTTCGTAGCCACCGCCAACAGCATGAATATTCCTGGTCCATTACTGGATCGTATGGAAGTTATTCGTCTGCCGGGGTATACCGAAGATGAAAAAGTGGAAATTGCAAAAGCCTATCTGATGCCTAAACAGATGACTAATAATGGCTTAAAAGAGGATGAGTTGCTGGTCAGTGATGCTGCATTACGCGACATTGTACGTTATTACACGCGTGAAGCAGGTGTGCGTGGTATTGAACGAGAAATTGCTAAAATTTGCCGAAAAGTGGTAAAAGAAATTCTACTTGATAGCAAGGAGGCAGCCAGAGTAACAAAGGTTACTCCAAAAATACTGGAGAAATACCTGGGTGTAAAACAATTCCGTTATGGTGTTGTAGAAGACAATGATCAAATAGGGCAGGTGAATGGTCTAGCGTGGACTGAGGTTGGCGGAGAAATTTTGACCATCGAGTCAGCAGTCATGAGGGGCAAAGGTAAGCTCTCCTATACTGGTCAGCTTGGCGATGTGATGCAGGAATCCATACAAGCAGCGATGACCGTTATTCGCAGTCGAGCTGAAACATTTGGTTTACAACCTGATTTCCAGGATAGCATCGATATTCACGTTCACGTACCTGAGGGTGCAACACCAAAAGACGGTCCTAGTGCTGGTGTTGGCATGTGCACTGCCTTAGCATCTTCAATAATCAAAATTCCGGTTAATGCAAACATTGCAATGACTGGTGAGATTACCTTGCGTGGAGAAGTCTTACCGATAGGCGGCTTAAAGGAGAAATTACTTGCTGCGCACAGGGCGGGAATCAAAACCGTATTGATTCCATATGAAAATGAAAAAGATCTGGTTGAAATACCTAAAAACATCCTAAGTAAGCTGGATATTAAACCGGTGCGTTGGATTGATGAAGTACTGGAACTGGCGTTAACAGAAATGCCAACGCCATTGAAAGATGCCATAAAAGATGTCAACAATCCTGACGCTAACAAGGCTGGCGAAAAATCAACGAGTGCATCAAAAGCTAAAAAAACAGAAGCAACATTGCGACATTAGTTACTACTCGTTTCCCCCTGGGGTTATGTCAGATTAAGTGGGTTTAATGTAGAGCATTGAATCCGCTTGCGTTCAATTGGCTCGCCCGCTTGCAGAGAAAATGCGTAGTCAGACAAATAAATATAGCATTGTTCTCTGCAAAATGTAGAGTCGAAAACCTGGGCAAGGGCACAGCGTCTATTGCTAAAAAACCACTAAATATAGTGTTTTTGCCGGTTTATTGTTGACACATTGAGTAACTCACTGTATAAATCTCCGCTGGGAAAAAAATTAGTAGTCAACTTCGATTGATGCTTGTTTTCGTAAACTAAGGCATCTCTAATCAAGTCATGAGTGAAAATATTAAATCCAAAATGCCCGGTTTCATCGTTGTAAGTCCTCGCAATAGCTTTTTATTGCATGCGATTCACGCCTCAAACTTATCTATTTTAAATTTTAATTTTTTTGGTCGGACTGAAGCAGAGGTTCAGGAATCATAAAAAAATAACTACTAATTAACTAATTTTTAAACCATATCAATAATAGGAATACTCAATGAATAAAACAGAACTTACTGAAGCAGTTGCAGCAGCAACAGATTTAACTAAAGCTGATGCAGCACGTGCTGTTGATGCGGTACTGGGTACAATTACACAAACGCTTGCTAGCGGTGATCAGGTTGGTATTGTTGGCTTTGGCACATTTCTTGTGCGTGACAGAGCAGCGAGAACCGGTCGTAATCCACAAACAGGTGCAGAAATTCAAATTGCTGCAGCAAAAGTTCCCGCATTTAAGCCTGGTAAAGCATTAAAAGATGCCGTAAACTAGCGCGCTTTCCGCAGGGGCTTGGCTAGTTGTTAAGCGCGGACACACCAGGTTAGGGTGCTTAGCTCAGCTGGTAGAGCGTCGCCCTTACAAGGCGAATGTCGGGGGTTCGACTCCCTCAGCACCCACCAAGTACGGACCGGTAGTTCAGCTGGTTAGAATGCCGGCCTGTCACGCCGGAGGTCGCGGGTTCGAATCCCGTCCGGTCCGCCATATTAAAAATATCAAGATTTCATTGCTCGTTCAGAGCGCAAGATACGGAATGTAAGAGAAGACGGGCTTCGAACGGTTCGATAAATTTGTCAGGAACAAATTTACACGAGCATAGCGAGCCTTTGGGGAGGCGTAAGGATGCGCCGAATAATCCCGTCCGGTCCGCCATATGAAGACTATGCCGCATTAAGATTAACCAGGATGTTAATTTTGTGCGGCATTTTTTTGCTCTTTTTATGGCTCAGGCATTATTCGGCTCTGCATCTTTATGAAACCAGTATCTTGTACAATACTTCGTGCTTTTAAAGGGCATTTCACTAATTCGTGAATATGAACCCTGAATTCAAAATAGGCCATATTTTTGCTGCTAATCATCGCAGTAGCCCACTCACGTGCCCATGTTGATAAAATCTGGCGCCTTGATCTTGCATATTTTGAACCTCAATCTTCACATCCAGAGTTAATAGAGGTATCCTAACTATGGGTTTGGTTGAAAAAATCACCTCATAAGTTAAGCATTTTAGGTATAATTCCAAGTCTTAATATTTTATCCGTAATAAATCTACCGCCTGGCTGGTAATCACCAGGCTTGATTTAGGGCAATGAAAAACTATGTTACAAGCTATAAATAATAGTATAAAAGGTTGGTTGGGAATGGTTATTGTGGCTTTAATTAGTCTGCCATTTATGCTTTGGGGCATTCAATCTTATTTTGATGATGCCGGTCCACGCTTTGCAGCCAAAGTTAATGATATGGAAATATCGGCCAATGAATTTGAACGCGCTGTATCAATGGAGCGGCGGGCATTACTTCGCCAGTACGGTGGTAAACTTCCGATTGAAGAAGCTGCATTGCGTGAGCGCACATTAACGCAATTAATCAATCAGCGATTACTTGAAAGTGCCAGCTTTGAAAAAGGCTATCGTATTTCAGATGCTTTTTTAACTGCAACAATCAAACAGCTATTTACTGTTGATGGTGTTTTTGATCGTCTACGTTTTGAAGCAAATGCTCACTCTCTTGGCATGAGTATTCCAATGTATGAGCAGGCATTAAGAAACGAATTGAGGGTGCAGCAAATGCAATCAGCCATAGTCAATTCTGCTTTTGTTACTGAAGGTGAAGTTTTTAATTTGGCTGCATTATATGAACAAACGCGTGACATTACCGTGCTTACATTCAATTTAGAGCATTTTTCAACAGCAGAAAAACCGACAGAAGAAGACATCAGGCAATACCATGAGGAAAATCGGCATCGTTTTATGACGGTGGAAAAAATCAAGATTGATTACCTTGAAATCACCTCTGCCGCGCTAGCTAAAGATATTGACGTTGATGAGGATGAGCTTAAAAAAATGTATGAGCAGTACGAACGCTATATTAGTGGTCGTGAAGAACGCAAAGCCAGACACATATTGTTAAAAACAACGAAAGATGCCGAATTAGCAGACAACGGCCTGGCATTAAACATTGCGGCAAAAGAAAAAATTCAATCACTTAAACAGCAGATTGAACAGGGTGCTGACTTTGCTGAGTTAGCAACGCAATATTCTCAGGATCCAGGGTCAGCAGTAGACGGTGGTGATCTCGGCTGGGTAGCGCTGGGTGATATGGTTAAACCCTTCGAGCAAGCGTTGTTTGCCATACAAAAAGGTGAGGTTAGTGGAATAATCGAAACTCAGTTTGGTTATCATTTAATTAAACTGGATGAAGTTAGAAGTGAAACCGTCGAAGCATTTGAAACGAAGCGTTATGTGCTGGAAGAAGAACTAAAGGCAGATAGAGTTGCTTCGATGCTTTTTGATTTGAGTGAAAAGCTTGCTAGAACTGCCTTTGAAAATCCTGATAGCCTCGATATTTCAGCTGAGGAGCTAGGACTGGAGATTATCAGCAGTGATTATTTTACCCGTAACCTGGGAACAGGTATTGCAGAGAATGAAAAATTAAGGGACATTGCTTTTTCTGCACTGGTATTAGAGCAGGGCAATAACAGTGATATTATTGAAATTAGTCCAACACATGTGGTCGTTATACGCTTGAGTGAACACGTTCCTGCAACAGTGATTCCATTAGAGCAGCTAAGCTCTGAAATTGAAGGTATTTTAATCGCGCAAAAAGGCCATAAACAGACAAAAGCTGCAGCTCTAGATGTTAAATCTAAAATAGCAGCGGGTAAAAATATAGAAAGTTTACTAGCGGATGGTATTCAGATAGAAACCATAGCCTCTCTTGGGCGCGGCGATCATGCTAAAGTCAGCGAGCCTGCAATATTATTTGAAACATTTGAAATTATGCCAGATCAATATAATGCACCATCTGTATCGGTAATTGATTTGATGTCGGGCAATGTTGCGTTGATTGTGTTAACAAACGTGAGCATACCTGACACCATTGCTCAGAATAAGCTGGATCTGGTTAGGAATAGTGTATTGCGCGATAATGTGCTTCGTGATTTTTCCAGTACTTTACTGGCAATAAAAGAACATGCTGATATTGATATAAACAGGCGCTTAATTGAAAGATAGCGTAACTTCTCAATAAGTCGGGG
>CAZYCY010000141.1:0-6228 GCA_964646145.1 uncultured Thiotrichaceae bacterium | reverse complement strand
CGGCGTTAAGTTCCGCATCTTATTTAATCCTGAGTCCTAAACAAATTCTAGCAATGCTTCCTGCTTAACCAGACACCAGCAACGATGTAAGGGTTTTCGTCTAAAATCTTCGGTTGTTGTTTCTGCTGTTATTTCTTTGATAAAACAATCCTCTTTTATACTGTCATCCAGTTTAAAACTTCTGGCGTTGGTCGAAAAAATGATTCGACCATCATCTGCTAATAACGCAAGGCAGCCACTTAAAAGCGCGACCTGATCGCGGTTAATATCCAGTGAGGTTTCCATCTTTTTAGAATTTGAAAAAGTTGGAGGATCAATAAAAATTAACTGATATTTCTGCTTTTCATGTATCGCCTGCTGCATCCATTTCAGGCAATCTTCACGAATAAATTCATGCTTAGCGGATGCAT
Organism: uncultured Thiotrichaceae bacterium; assembly: GCA_964646145.1. Classification (GTDB taxonomy): domain Bacteria; phylum Pseudomonadota; class Gammaproteobacteria; order SZUA-229; family SZUA-229. Next base: position 5,818 of record CAZYCY010000141.1, on the reverse strand, counting down.
AAATATTATCAGAATAGCCATTTATTGCCAGATTTTCTTTTGCCCAATTTAAATAAGTATTCGACATATCCACTGTTGTCGTTGATTTTGCACCGCCTGCTGCAGCAAAAACCGTGGCACTGCCGGTATATGCAAACAAATTTAAAAAACTGCATTTGTGCGCCAGTGATTTAATTAGCTGTCGCGTATTTCGATGATCGAGGAATAAGCCAGTATCAATATAATCATACATATTAATACTAAATTTCAAGCCATTTTCATGGATTATAAGTTTATGATCTTTCTTGTCCTGCCTGTTATATTGTGCAGAGCCTTGTTGTTTTTTGCGTACTTTTAATACAATTTTTTCCTGCGAGGTTTCAAGAATATCTGCAACCACATCAATGACATCATTTATACGCTTAAATGCCAGATTTTGATCAATAGTCTTTGGTGCCTGGTATTCCTGTACATGAATCCAGTTTTCATATTTATCAATGGCTACTGCATACTGTGGTATATCAGCATCGTAAACCCGGTAACAACTAATGTTATTTTTTCTTGCCCACTTTTTTAAATGTTTATAATTTTTCTTTAGACGATTACTAAACATCAAAGCATGTTCTGAAGCTGTTTTATTGATCACAGCATCCTCAGTAGTGGCACTACCGTTATGCTTATTCTGCTCTAATGCTGGCTTAATTAGTGAGTTTATTTTGTATTGGTAAAGGATAGATTTTAACGCACCATTAAATAAGGTGTTTTTACGAAAAGCACGTAAACCCAAACTTTTCGCCAGTTCCTGTTCTGTGCTAATAATGGCAACTGTCCAGCCATTAAAATTTGTTTTTAACTGTTGCCCAAAACGATAATACAGAGTGCGTAATAGCTGAACCTGACCCATACGTTTACCATAAGGTGGATTGGTCACCATCAAGCCCACAGTCTCAGTACACGGTGTTACATTTTTAGTCGCATCCTGCAGGGAGATTTTTATAAAGGATGGTAACTCGGCATCTTTTATGTTTTTGCGGGCAATACCAACCAGTTCTTCGCTGTTATCACTGCCGCATATAACGGGCAACGAGCGTACGCCTTTTTGTTTTTTATTCTGTGCATCAAGGATAATCTCATCCCATTGTTGCGCATCAAACTGTTTCCAATGACTAAAACCAAATTTTCGACTTGTGTTGCGCAATAAGCCCGGTGCTATATTCGCTGCCATCATTGTTGCCTCAATAATCAAAGTGCCGCTGCCGCACATCGGGTCATAAAAAGGCAGACCTTGCTTGTAATAGTCAGACCATTTTGCACGATATAACATTGACGCTGCTAGCGTTTCACGTAACGGCGCACTGCCTACACCTGTTCGATAACCACGTTTATGCAAGGCATCACCCGACAAATCAAGATAAAGCAAACATTCTTTATCACTAAGGTAAACATTAATTCTTATATCAGGACTGTCTCTATCAATAGAAGGTCGATGTCCGGTGTTTTGCATAAACTGGTCGACAATCGCATCTTTAACGCGTAGCGTTGCATAATGACTGTTTGAAACGATTGCATGCGAACTAAAACAATCAATGGTCAGAGTGTTGCTTTCCGAAAAGTGATCTGCCCAGTTAATGCTGAATATTTCACTGTAAAGATCATCATCAGAAGATATTTTAAAGGCTTTTAATTGCAACAAGATGCGACTAGCCACGCGCGACCAGAGACAGGCTTTTAAGCCCAGCGTTATATCGCCGCTAAAGGCAACACCACCGGTATGCAGTTTTGTCTGGCTGATGTTGAGTTGTTCCAGTTCTTTTTGAACTAAATCTTCAACACCTTTGGAGCAGGTAGCAAAAAATTGATTGTTTAAATTCATCGAGTGTATTGGTATGTTTTATCATCTAGAAACCATGAGAAGCCAAGTAACTTAGCTAGAGGGCGTTCTCAGAAATTTACCTTAGACAAAGCTTTAATTGATATAGGAGCGTGGGAGTTTCCACGTTTAAAATCAAGTGTTATTTTTTCACTTTTCACTTTTCATTACACGTATCATTCCCACTCGATAGTGGCGGGCGGCTTACCGGATATGTCGTAGGTAACGCGTGAGATGCCATCCACTTCATTAATGATGCGTGTTGAAACATGCCCCAAAAAATTATATGGCAGATGCGCCCAGCGTGCAGTCATGAAGTCGATGGTTTCTACCGCACGAAGTGCTACTACATAATCATAGCGGCGACCATCGCCCATCACTCCCACCGACTTTACCGGAATGAACACAGTGAATGCCTGGCTGACTTTGTCGTATAAGTCATTTTTATAAAGTTCTTCGATAAAAATGTGATCGGCAAGACGTAACAGGTCTGCATATTCTTTTTTCACCTCACCTAAGATACGCACCCCTAAACCCGGACCTGGAAAAGGGTGGCGATAAACCATATCTGACGGCAAGCCCAGCTCAACGCCAATTTTACGCACTTCATCTTTAAACAGTTCACGTAATGGCTCTACCAGCTTTAGCTTCATGTTTTCTGGCAGACCGCCCACATTATGGTGTGATTTAATTAAATGTGAATTCTTGCTGTCTGCGGATTCAATGACATCCGGGTAAATCGTACCCTGAGCCAGCCAGTTGGCATTGGCTAATTTATTCGACTCTTCTTCAAAAATTTCAATGAACACACGACCGATAATTTTTCGTTTTTTCTCGGGGTCAGTCACACCGCTTAATTCAGCAAGAAAACGCTGTTCGGCATCAACACGAATAACTTTTACCCCCATATTTTCGGCAAAGGTGGCCATTACCTGATCGCCTTCTTCATAACGCAGCAAGCCGTTATCGACAAACACACAGGTAAGCTGATCGCCGATTGCCTGATGCAACAACGCTGCAACAACCGACGAATCCACGCCGCCTGATAAACCCAGTATGACTTCATCGCTACCAACCTGCTGACGGACACGCTCTATGTTGTCATGAATAATGTTGCCCGGCGTCCAGTCAGAAGCACAGCCACAGATGTTATGCACAAAACGTTCAATGATGCGCTGCCCCTGTTTTGTATGGGTTACTTCCGGGTGAAACTGCAATCCATAAAAGTGACGCGACTCATCCGCCATCCCCGCCAGTGGTGCATTGTCAGTGCTGGCGATACAGACAAAACCTGGTGGCAGATTATCAACTTTATCACCATGCGACATCCACGCATCCAGTAACCCGAAACCTTCATCAGTAACATGGTCTTCTATATCTTTTAATAAGGCGCTGTGGTTACGAGCCCGCACCTGGGCAAAACCGTATTCATGGTGGCTGGCAGCAGTAACTTTACCGCCCAATTGCGACGCCATGGCTTGCATGCCGTAACAAATACCTAACACCGGCACACCGGCTTCAAAAACATAAAACGGTGCAACCAGGGTATCATCTGTGTTCACCGATTCCGGACCGCCAGATAAAATAATGCCGCTGGGTTTAAAGGCTTTTATTTCATCTGTGCTAATGCCGCTATGATGGACTTCACTGTAAACCCCAGCTTCACGCACACGTCGCGCAATGAGCTGAGTGTATTGTGAACCAAAGTCGATGATTAAAATACGGTCGGAATGGATATCATGCATGGTGGTTTATTAAATGTATAAAAATAAAAAACAACAAACAATTTCATCCGCAAATAAAAGCATTGTTGTGTAGAGTAATCACGTTTTTTATCCACGCGGAGACACATGCACGCACTCGTTCCCACGTGGGACGTGGGAACGTAAAACAATGTTTTTATTTGCGCGAATTTGCGGAAAAATAATCTTTTCTCTTTGTTTTGATGCCCTAAGTAGACCGATAATTAGGCGCTTCTTTGGTAATCGTCACATCATGTACATGTGACTCGGACATACCGGCACCGGAGATACGAACGAACTCGGCTTTGCTACGCATTTCATCCAGGTCTTTACACCCAACATAACCCATACTGGAACGCAGTCCGCCCATCATTTGATGCACAATAGCACCCATTGATCCTTTGTAGGCAACACGACCTTCAATACCCTCTGGCACCAGTTTTTCACTGCCTTCTGAATTATCCTGAAAATAACGGTCACTCGAACCCTTTTTCATGGCACCAATTGAACCCATGCCGCGATAGGCTTTATAGGAGCGCCCCTGAAATAAAATCACATCGCCCGGTGCTTCCTCGGTGCCTGCCAGCATACCGCCAACCATAATGCAGTAACCACCAGCAGCAATGGCTTTTGCCATATCACCGGAATAACGAATACCGCCATCTGCAATCAAGGGTACGCCGCTACCTTCAAGTGCGGCCGCCACATTGGCTATAGCCGTTATTTGTGGCACCCCGACACCGGAAACAATGCGTGTGGTACAGATCGAACCTGGCCCAATACCAACTTTGACACCATCGGCACCTGCATCAACCAGTGCTTTAGCCGCTGCACCAGTCGCAATATTGCCGCCAATAATCTGTACATCGTAATTTTTCTTAACCCATGTCACACGATCCAGCACCGCCTGCGAGTGGCCATGTGCAGTGTCCACCACAATGACATCAACACCGGCATTCACCAGTGCTTCCACACGCTCTTCAGTACCTACGCCAGTGCCTACCGCCGCACCAACACGTAAACGCCCTTCCGTGTCTTTTGCCGCACTGGGGAAATCGGTCGATTTTTGAATATCTTTTACCGTCACCATGCCACGAAGCTGGAAATCGTCATTAACCACCAGCACACGCTCTATCCGGTGCTCGTGCAGCAAAGCCAGCACTTGCTCCTTAGATGCACCTTCTTTAACCGTAACCAGTTTTTCCTTAGGCGTCATCACCTGAGTCACCGGTTTATCCAGTCCGGTCTCGAAGCGGACATCACGACTGGTCACCAGACCCACTAATTCATCACCTTTAAATTCATCACCCTTAACCACGGGCATACCGGATATTTTGTATCGCTCACGCAATGCCATCACATCACGAACCGTCATCTCAGGTGAAACCGTTACTGGCTCGGTAATCACACCGCTTTCATATTTCTTGACGGTATGTACTTCTGCAGCCTGTTCCTCGGGGGTTAGATTTTTATGCACGACGCCCAAACCGCCTTCCTGCGCCAGCGCAATGGCCAGACGTGATTCAGTAACCGTGTCCATAGCAGCAGACATCAGGGGGATATTCAGGTATATATTCCGAGTGACTTTTGTTTGCAATGAAACATCTTTAGGCATCATCACCGAATGTGCAGGAACCAGTAAAACATCATCAAAGGTTAGGGCTTCTTCGATTATTCGCATATTGATTCCTGCCTGGCACTTTTAGTTGCTTAGAAAAAGCGAGTAATTGTACCATAATCATGCTGTGTAAACGTTAACCAGCTTAAACCCAAAAATAGAGATCAACATAGAAACGCAATGCCAGGATACGGCTGCTTATTTAAAAACGCTATATTTTCCCCATGCTGTTGATTTTATGGCTTGCACTATCATTCGCGTTTTTATATAGGGATTAGGGATAAATTTGAGCGCCCTGCATGGATTAACGAAACGGATGAAAAGGAGACTACTTGTTAAACCTAAAAAAATCAGTTGAATCGTAGCGAGAGGTAACTTCTCAATAAGTCGGGGCAGTATCGCATTTTGAGACTAAGTTAAGCTAATGCAACGTCATTCCGGCAGTCTTTTAGCCGGAATCTATGTTCTTAAATACTAGATTCCGGCTAAAAGACTGCCGGAATGACGATATTCCCAAATTTTATAGCTAACTTACTAGCATTGATGTTGCCCTGGCTTATTGAGAAGTTACAGCGAGAGCGATCAAGGTGCTGAAAATACAGGACTTTC
>CAZYCY010000140.1:2581-6239 GCA_964646145.1 uncultured Thiotrichaceae bacterium | reverse complement strand
GGTCTCTGTGTCTATAAAAAATATATGTATATCCACTCGATATGGCATAGACCCAATTTATATCATGTAACCGCACTCACTGAAGAAAGTCCTGCGGAATCTCAGTAAATCTATAAATCTTGCCACCTTCCTGGTTAGCAAATAATTCAGCTCTTTCTTTTGTTGAAAAAGGCATGGCTTCAGGTGCGCCCATACCGCCGACGCGATCGCTACCAATAACAAACCATGCTTCATGCGCATTTATCCAGTTATTGAGACCGGGGACGTTCCAGTTGGCATCACCCACCTTAGTAATGTTCAAGTCGGCATAGCTCATATCATTGACATAAATTGCAGCAATATTTCTGGGTTCTTCGGGCGAGCGGGCAAAGAAAATCGTTTCACTTACGGATACAAGCCATATTGCTTCTGGTTTATTACTGAGAATTATCTGACCTTTCGGTCCGCTGTGATTGACCACCGTCATCAGACAATAATGGCCAATGGCATCACGAGTTAATGTTTGCGCAGGTGGTATTTCACCCGGTTGATTCTTTTCGCAGGCGGCTAAAAAAAATATCAGTAGTAGAGGGCTAAATTTATTCATGGGTTGACTCGTGAGGTTTAAGTTATATGTAGTAAGTAATGTTTGGGTTAATCTGAGAGTAAAAGTACATCTTATTTACAGTTCCCGGCGCTGGAATACCCATAGTGTGGCTAATAATGGTGTGATAACCCAGAGCAATAGAACCGTGAGCAGTAGCGTGTTGCTCATACCAGCATTGCTGGCAACACCGGCAATACCTGCTGCCTGACTTACGCCTTCAAACATGCTTAAATTGAGAATACGGTAGCTATCTGTAGGACTAAGCAGCATTAATGTTGAAAACAGTTGCTGACTGATTAGCTGTTCTTTATCAATCACCAGCGCACCAAACAGCAATAAACCGTATAAAACCACAAGTACAAGCCATAGACCGATTGCTGCGCCTGCTGCTGTCGCCCTTTCTTTGACCAGTACACTAATCAGATAACCCAGGGCAATAAAAATTGTACCCAGCAGTAGTGAGCTTGCCATCATCGCAACATAAGCCTGCCAGCCTTCAATGCTGCCACCGCTTGCCAGCATTATCAGCATGGCTCCCCCGTAGCCGACAAAAATAGCGATAAACAGGATCATGACATGCCCGAGGAATTTGCCAATAATGACTTGCCAGCGGGTGACCGGGTAAGTCAACAACAGCATCATGGTGCCACGTTCAAACTCACCAACCAGAGCATCGAAAGCGAGCATCAATGCAATCAATGGAATCAGATAAACACTTAAACTTGCCAGGCTGATGACGGTGATGTCCATGGCACCAGCTTTTATCGAGCCGGTGGGGGCAGAGCCTAATAATGACAAGGCCAGTGCCAAAGTGCCCAGCACAATAATTGCGGCGGCAATCCAGCGATTGCGCAGACCGTCTTTTAGTTCTTTGAATGCCAGTATCCACAGCATTTTCATGAGGGCGATCCTCCATGCATGAAATGGCTATACACTTCATCCAGTCGTGGTGGCATGATTTGCAAGTCATTGACGACTTCGCCAAGGTCAGTAATACGACGGATCAATGGCATTTTTTCGCCATTAACGCAGGTTAAATTAAGACTCTGATTGTTGAGTTTGCTAATGTTTATATCAGAACCGAGACGGTCAGCCACCGTGGATGCTTCTCCAGGTGTAACATCTATTCGCAAACGAACAGGCAGTGCCGCCAGCTTGTAGAGTTCATCCAGGGTGCCACAGGCGACCAGAACGCCGTTTTTCATAATGACAAAGCGACTGGCTCTGGCTTCGACTTCATTGAGTGCATGCGAGGAAATAATTGAGGTTGCCCCTTCTTTATTCAGACCGTCAATCAATTCATAAAATTGTTGACGTAACAGTGGGTCGAGACCGGTGGTGGGCTCATCCAGAAATAGTAGTTGTGGCTCGCCCAGCATTGCCTGTGCCAGACCTAATCGTTGCCGCATACCTTTTGAATAGGTGCCGACACGCCGTTTTGCGGCAGAGCTAAGTCCGACAGTGTCCAGTAAAGTTTCACAGTCGTGTTGAGATGCACCTTTGAGACGGGCATAAAATGCCAGCACTTCGTTGCCGGTCATGGCTTCATAAAAGGCAACACTTTCGGGCAGATAGCCCAGTCTGTTATGCTGCGCTACGGCGGCGCTGAATGCAGGGTTGCCACCCAGTACTTCTACCTTGCCTGAGGTGGGTTGTGTTAGCCCCAACATCAGTTTCATCAATGTGGTTTTACCCGCACCGTTGTGACCAACCAGAACGAGGCATTCACCTGATTCAATGTTAAAGCTAACATTTGAAATAACGGTTTCACTGCCGTAACATTTATTGATGCTTTGCAGTGAAATAACAGGGTTTGCTGAGTTTGAACTGTTCATAATTATAGTATTAATTCCGTCATCTTATTAATATACTGGATATGATGGTATCTGTTTTTAAAGAAGGGGGTGGTTGCATCAAAGGTGCGCTGTCCGTCACACCGCCTGGATAAATCCCGGGAAATTGACCTTGTGCCCATTTAAGTACCTGCACGGCTGGGCTGTTTAATAACAGTTTGGCAAGTGGGTGCCGCCATACAATCTGGTCGACCAGATCATTTGGTCGGTAAGCTTGATCGGCAATGCCATTGCCATCAATGTCAAAAGCAACGTTATCGCTCCAGAAGTTGCCCACGCCATTGTGGGACCATTCAATGTAACTTGTGCCCACGTACTTTACCTGGGTGCGATTATTGATAAAAGCATTGTTATAAACTTCATTATTTTGTGAACCCGCTGTAAAGTGTATGCCGATGTTGCATTCTTCAAACGAATTATTTCTAATCTGGTTAAAATTGGAGTTATAAATAAAAACGCATCTTTCAGCACCGCCGGTGACACGATTGCCTTCAATGACCGAATAGTTGGCAAAGTTAAAAGCCAGACCGCGATCACGATCACCTTTTGACAGGTTACCGCTTGCTTTTAAGCGAGTAGAAAACATTAATGCATAACCGACATGGTTATTGATGGAGATATTATTGCTGACTTCGCTGTTATTTGTGTGCATATAATGCACGGCAAAACGTAAATTAGACATGTGGTTTCCACTAAAAACATTGTTGTAGCTGGCGATAACATAGATGGCATCGCGCCCATAACGAATGATATTGTCTTTAATGATGGAGCCAGGCGTGTTCCACAGATGGATACCATTGCCACGGTCATTCATGCGGTGATGCTGGCTGCCGATAATTTGATTACCAATGATGACTGCCGAGTCAGGACCTTTCAGGTAAACACCTATTTGGTTATATTCAAGAAAATTGCCTTCAATACGCGTGCGGTCACCTTCTTTGGTGATAAAAACACCGCTGTCTTCATTTTCTAGAAAATCACCGGAATGGTGAATGCTGACGCCTTTTATAATGACATCAGGTGCGGACACGAGGATGACGTGTGACGTGCCTTCACCATCAATGATGCTGGCTTGAGTGCCAGACAAGGTCAGGGTTTTATTGACATTTATGGAGCCTGAATAGGTTCCTGCTGAAAGTAACAGAGTATCGCCAGCTTGTGCGGCATCAATAGCGGCTTGCAGTGTTCCTTTTCCTGGCTCTACCTGCCATTCGTTAGC
>CAZYCY010000140.1:0-2481 GCA_964646145.1 uncultured Thiotrichaceae bacterium | reverse complement strand
TCGTTAGCAATGACGGAAAACGAGAAGAATAATAAAATAAGCAACAACCATCCACCAGTTAAGCCGTTTGTTAACAATGGACTGGCTGGCGGATGGTTGTGTTGCTGTTTTATTGTCATTACTTTAATTCACTAATGTCTTATGCTTCGACAATCATGCGACCGGTCATTTCCATGTGCAATGCATGACAAAACCATTGGCAATAGTACCAGTGAACTCCAGGACGGGCAGCAGTAAAGGTGACGGATGCTGTTTGCTGAGGACTGACTTCTATGGCGATACCGTGATTGCCCATGGTGAAGCCGTGAGACAGGTCGTCAATGGTATCCGCATTGCTGACAATAACGGTGACCTCATCTCCCTGTTTTACGGTGAATTCATTCATGCTGAAGTTAGGTGCAATTGTCCACATATAGACACGTACTTTATTGCCGTCACGTACAATTTTTGAGGTAACACCCAAGTCAACGTCATCTTTTTTCGCCTGTGCGCTGGTGTCAGCCCACATAGGATCACCTTTAGTCCAGATAGAGTCCGGGTTAACAATATCTGCTCGCACAATGGCTACATCATGTGGTTCAGCAAAAGCCGGACCATCATGCACCAGTTTCATTTCATCGCCACTAATGTCAATGAGTTGTTCATTTTCAGGTTTTAGCGGGCCGACATTAATGAAACGGTCTTTTGAAAACTTATTGAGAGATACCAGCCACTTGCCATCGGCTTCTTTGGTTTCACCCATGGATGAATTGTTATGCCCTGGCTGATAGTGTACATCCAGCTTTTGGATAATCGGATTAACATTTTTGCCAGCGTAAGAGTCAAGCGCTTTTTGAATATTCCACTTCACCATTTGACTATCCAGGAATAAGGTGGTGTAAGCATTGCCCCTGCCATCAAAAGTAGTATGTAACGGACCCAGACCCAGTTCTGGCTCGGCAACAACGGTATCACGAGGTCTTATTTTATCATTGAATAAGTCAGGCAGTTTTCTAACATCAATAACGGTTACGGTAGGTGATAATTTACCATTGAACATTACATGAATGCCATCGGGCGCAACAGTACAGCCATGCGGGCTATTTGGTACCGGAATATAACGGGTGTATTTTGAGCCTTTACGACCATCCAGCACTGGCACGCCGCCAATTTTCTGGAAGTCTCCAGCTTTAACGCCTGCCTCGATCGCTTTGATATCAAAAACCACAGCCCAGTCACGTTCATTGGCAATTTTGCCTGCTAAAGTTACCGCTTCTTCACTATTGTAGCAGGTGGAGAAGGCATACAAGCCCTGGTAGTCAGCGTCACAGTTATCCAGATTGCCATCAACTTTTACTTGCCATTCTACCTTCATTGTATCGCCATCAATGGCAGTGAAAATGGCATGATATTCTTCAATATTAGTCAGGTTTTTACCAAGATTTGGTACCGGTACACGCTGTTCGCCATTGGCGAAGACATAGCCGGTGCGAGGATATTTTTGTGGGCGTAAACCGTGAATAGCATATGCGTTTGGAATTTCAATAATCTTGTCACACTTCATAACATCACAACGGACGCGGGCAACACGGGTGTTAGCCTTGTCATTCATGAACACATATCGACCGTCATAGGTGCCATCGGTAAATGACATACGCGGGTGGTGCAAGTCACCGTTAGTAAAAACACCGCCACGACCACCAGAGTCAAGGTATTTTATGGTTTCCGGTAATAAACCATTGCGCATAATTTTTCGGCTTTCGTTGGATTGGCCCCAGCCCGTTGCACTGCATATGTTGAATACAGGTATGCGTGATAATTCGCGCATTGAAGGCAGACCCAGTATGCGTAATTCGCCACCCTGACCACTGCTCCAGAAACCATAGTAATCATCAAGCTCACCTGGCTTGACCTCGTATTTTTTGTTCGATGCAGCTATGGCAGCTTTCGGTGTCATACCGGCAAAGCCGACCATGCCAGCGGCACCAACCACACCTGCCAGTGCTGTTAGCTTGACGGAGCCGCCAAGCAGCTGGCGTCGGGTAAAACCTGTTGTTTCAGTGCTATCATTCTGTTTTTTCATTGTGCTCCCCTTGTAGTGTGAGCCTGTGTTATACAGGCAAAATAACTAACACCTGGCGCAGCCAGGGAATTTACTCATTAAAAAGTAGTTAAATCACACAGGATTAATTTAAAACTGTGTTATATGGCTCAGTTTGCGAGATATTAATTTTAATTCACTTGACCTAAGTCAAGCCTGAAGAAACCCGGTGAAAATTAATGAGTACATGGCGTGGTGCTGTTTAATAACAGTGCTACAGAGTACTACGTTTACCTGTCTGCGGCGGACGGGTAAACGTATGTCCATGTGTTACTACTACAGACTTACTAATCAGCCTTCTCCTTGGTACAACTGAAATTACACTATTTTTTCTTTAGGGCATCTCTAATAATTCTGTTTGAGTCTCTCAAGTGTGAAGATGCCAATCATGAATTTTTAGA
>CAZYCY010000139.1:0-6258 GCA_964646145.1 uncultured Thiotrichaceae bacterium | reverse complement strand
TTAAAAATCAATAACCTGCGTCCTTTTCCAAAATTACGCTGAGTAGTTACAAAGGTTGTAAGTAATTGTTGTGTATGGCTGTTTAAAAAACAACGTGGTTACCTTATTGGTGATGAGTTGTTTTTTGAATAGTCCGACGCATCAAGGACTTGCAAGATCTTTCAATTTTGACCGCTATTCTTGGGTACTAATAATTAACCAGACCGGAGACCACTCTGAGCACAAAACTACTGCGATCCACCTTTACTGTAGGCGCAATGACGTTGTTATCACGAATTTTCGGGCTGTTGCGCGATATCACACTAGCAACCTTTTTTGGTGCCAGCGGCGGCACTGATGCCTTTCTGGTTGCTTTCAAGATCCCCAACTTTATGCGCCGTCTGTTTGCTGAAGGCGCTTTTTCACTGGCTTTTGTGCCTGTGCTTTCAGAGTACCGCGAAAAATACGATAAAGCCGTACTAAAAGACCTGGTTAATCACGTTGCCGGTACGCTGGGCAGCTTCCTGCTGGTGCTATCCATACTGGGTATGATCTTTGCGCCAGCACTGGTGTATTTGTTTGCCCCTGGCTTTGCTGATAATCCAGGGCAAATGCAACTCACTGCTGATTTATTACGCATCACCTTTCCCTATATCTTTTTTATCGCACTGGTGGCATTTGCTGGTGGCATTTTGAATAGTTACCAACAATTCGCACTACCGGCTCTTACTCCGATATTACTGAATATCTGCCTGATTGCTTCTGCCTTTTTTCTGGCACCGTATTTCGACGAACCGTTGATGGCACTTGCCTGGGGCGTAGCAATTGCCGGTCTGGCACAACTGCTGATTCAATTTCCTGCATTGATAAAACTGGGATTAATGCCCATCCCGAAAATAAAGCGCGCTCATGCAGGCGTGAGCAAAATAACCAAACTGATGCTCCCTGCCATCTTTGGCTCCTCTGTGGCACAAATCAACTTATTACTGGATACCGTCATTGCCTCATTTCTGATTACTGGCAGTGTCACCTGGTTGTATTACTCAGACCGCTTGCTGGAGTTTCCACTGGGTATTTTAGGCATCGCCGTCGCCACTGTGATTTTACCAACATTGTCGCAACAACACGCCCGGGCATCGAGCGAACAATTTAATCAAACGCTGAACTGGGCATTACGCCTGGTGGCGCTCATTACCATACCTGCCTGCATCGGACTTTTTCTTCTCGCCGGACCCATTCTTTCCTCACTATTTGAATACGGTAAATTTACCGCGCAGGACACTTATTTTTCCAGTTTGAGCTTAATGGCCTATATGCTGGGCTTGCCAGCGTTAATTGCAATTAAAGTTCTTGCTCCCGGTTTTTATGCCCGACAGGACACGCGTACACCGGTGCGTATCGCTATTATTGCCATGGTAAGCAACATGATATTGAATATTGTTTTCGTGCTGCCGCTGGTTTTTATGGACTATCAGGCACCGCATGTTGGTCTTGCTCTTGCCACCAGTTTTTCTGCCTACATCAATGCCATATTGCTGTATCGCGGACTGCGTCAAAATGCCGTATTTATTCCACAAGCTGGCTGGTTCGCCTGGCTTTTTCGTATTATTATTGCCACCATTGCGATGACTGCTGTTATCATTTGGTTGAGTCCTGATAGCTCACAATGGAGCCAGTGGGGCTCAGTGCAACGTCTAACTAACCTTGCACTTATAATATTTCCAGGCATCATCATTTATTTTGCTTTACTCTGGTTACAGGGAATACGCCCTGCTCAGCTCAAAAAATTGACATGAAAATTATTCGCGGTCTACTCAACTGCCAGCCACAACATCAAAATGGCGTGCTTACCATTGGTAATTTCGATGGTCTGCACCTTGGTCATCAAAAGATACTGGAGCAACTACACAGTGAAGCAAAAAGACTGGAGACGCACCGTTGTTTAATGACCTTCGAACCGTTGCCACGCGAGTATTTTGCCGGTAAAAAACCCACTGCTGCCAGGTTGATGAACCGCTGTGAAAAAATACGCACATTAAGCAGTTTTGATGCCTGTCTTCGTCCTGATTACCTGCTGTTTTTAAACTTTAATCAGAGCTTATCAAAAATGACCGCTGTCGAATTCATTAGTCAAATTCTGCTCGGGCAACTTAAAATAAAATCATTGATTGTCGGCGATGATTTTCAATTTGGCTGCGACCGTCAGGGTGATTTTACCTTACTGCAGAAATACGGGAAAAAACATCAATTTTCGGTTACCCGAATTGAATCCCACTGCATAAATAACCAGCGAGTCAGTAGCTCGTTGATACGCCACGCTTTAAGCAATGACCAGTTCAATGATGCCGATCGAATGTTGGGTCGTGTTTATACTCTCTGCGGACATGTAAATCATGGGGCAAAACGTGGTCGCAGCATCGGTTTTCCGACAGTAAATATTCTTTTAAAACGCACAGAAACGCCACTTCATGGCGTATATTCTGTTACCATGCACAGCCAGAAATACGGTGATGTTGCGGGCATCGCCAACCTGGGTAATCGACCTACTGTGGGTGGCACGCGTATGCAACTGGAAGTGCATCTGTTTGATTTTGACAAATCACTGTATGGTGAACGTATCTGCGTTTCCTTCCAGCATAAAATCCGCAATGAGAAAAAATTCGATTCGTTTGACGAATTAAAACAACAAATCAAGATCGATTGTAAGACCGCAGTCGATCAATTAATCGATGAATAATCACATATGATGCGGTTTTCATTATTCATTATTCATTGATCGTTTATGACCGACTACAAAACAACCCTGAATTTACCCGCAACCGATTTTCCAATGCGCGGCAACCTTGCCAATCGCGAACCGGAAATTCTTAAACAATGGCACGAATCCGGTCTATATCAAAAAATTCGCCGTGCCAGTGATGGTCGTCCAACCTTTGTCTTACATGATGGTCCACCATATGCCAATGGTGCTATTCATATCGGTCATGCGGTTAACAAAATACTAAAAGACATCATTGTTAAAAGTCACACCATCGATGGTTTTGATGCCCGTTATGTACCAGGCTGGGACTGCCATGGTTTACCGATTGAATTAATGGTAGAGAAAAAAATCGGCAAAGCAGGTGTTAAGGTCGATGCCAGAACCTTTCGTGAAAAGTGCCGTGAATATGCCGCTAAACAGGTTGATGGTCAACGAAAAGATTTCATTCGCTTAGGTATATTAGGTGATTGGGACAAGCCTTATCTCACCATGGACTACCAGTTTGAAGCCGACATCGTGCGCACTTTGGGCAAAATTATAGAACAAGGTCATCTGCATCAGGGCAGTAAACCGGTACACTGGTGTCTTGATTGTGGCTCGGCACTGGCCGAAGCAGAAGTGGAATACCAGGACAAGGAGTCCCCTGCCATTGACGTCATGTTCATTGCTGCCAACAACAGCGATTTTGAGGCGGCGTTCAACTCAAGCGACGTTGAAGGAGCGGGTGAAGGCGACATTGCCGCTGTTATCTGGACCACCACACCATGGACATTGCCAGCCAATCAGGCCGTCGCCCTGCACCCAGATTTTAACTACGATTTGATTCAGGTAACCACGAATCAAACAACAGCAGATCACGGCCCTTTGCGCCTGATTCTTGAAAGCACATTGGCGGACAATGCACTAAAGCGTTACGGCTTTAAGAATACAAAACGTCTTGCCAGTTGCCAGGGTCAGGCGTTGGAAAATTTGTTGCTCAAGCATCCATTTTACGATAAACAGGTTCCCATCATTTTAGGCGATCATGTCACCACCGAAACCGGTACCGGTGCTGTCCATACTGCACCCGGTCACGGTCAGGATGATTTTGTTGTTGGTAATCGCTATCAACTGGACGTGTATAACCCGGTTGCTGGCAACGGTGTGTTTTTGCCGGATACCGAATTATTTGCCGGCGTTCATGTTAATAAAGCCAACCCACAAATTATCGAAGTATTGAACGAAAACCACGTTTTATTAAAACATGAAAAAATGCAGCACAGTTATCCCTGCTGCTGGCGACATAAGACCCCGATTATTTTTCGCGCCACGCCACAGTGGTTCATCAGTATGGAACAGGCAGGTCTGCGTGAGCTTGCCAACAAAGCCATTGCTGAAACCACCTGGTTACCGGACTGGGGGCAGGCACGTATCGAAAGCATGGTTAACAATCGACCTGACTGGTGTATTTCCAGGCAGCGCACCTGGGGCGTACCAATCACTTTATTTGTGCATAAAGAAACCGGCGAATTACACCCTGACACCTCGGCGCTGATTGAACAGGTTGCTAAAAAAATCGAACAGCAAGGCATTGAAGCCTGGTTCTCCATGCCTGCGGACGAATTACTGGGTGATGAGGCCGAGTTCTACGACAAAACCACCGATACGCTCGATGTCTGGTTTGACTCCGGTGTTACCCATGCTTGTGTATTAGGCAAGCGCGACAAACTCACTTTCCCGGCTGATTTATATCTTGAAGGCTCTGATCAGCATCGCGGCTGGTTCCAATCCTCACTGCTAACCTCAACTGCCATAAATGGTGTTGCACCTTATAGAAAAGTATTAACTCATGGTTTCACTGTTGATTCTCATGGCAAAAAGATGTCCAAGTCGCTGGGTAATGTAATTGCACCGCAAAAAATTGTCGGCACTTTAGGCGCAGACATTTTACGTCTATGGGTTGCCAGTAGCGATTACAGTAACGAAATGACGGTATCGGATGAAATTTTAAAACGCAGTGCCGATGCTTATCGCCGCATCAGAAACACCGCACGTTTTCTACTGGCAAACTTAAATGGTTTCAACCCGGCTACAGATAAACTTGAAAAGCAAGAATTACTGTCACTGGATCGCTGGGTCATTGCCAAAACACTGGCGCTGCAAAACGAAATTATTGCAGCCTACAAAGATTTTAACTTCCACCTTATCCACCATAAGTTGCAGCACTTTTGCACCGTCGATCTAGGTGGCTTTTATCTCGACATTATTAAAGATCGACAATACACCACTCAAAGCAACAGTGTTGCCCGTCGCTCAGCACAAACTGCGCTGTATCATATAAGCGAGGCACTGTGTCGCTGGATCGCGCCCATTCTAAGTTTTACTGCTGAAGAATTATGGCAGTCCATACCGGGGCAGCGTGGTGATTCTGTATTGCTGGAAACCTGGTACGCGGAGCTGCCCGCGCTAGATGCAGATGAAAAAATGAACATGGTTTTCTGGCAAACCATTCTTGAAATTCGCTCATGTGTAAGCAAGGAACTGGAAACCTTACGTGCCGACAAAACCATTGGCTCTTCACTTGATGCTGAAGTAACGCTGTATGTTGATGCAACATTACAAAACACCCTGGCAATGCTAAAAGATGAATTACGCTTTGTCCTCATTACTTCAAAAGCCAGTGTAGAAAATAGTAACGATGCGGATGAAACGTGTATTAAAGCAAATCTTGATGGTGGTCAGGACATCAAAATCAAAGTTGTCGCTTCTAAACATACTAAATGTGTGCGCTGCTGGCATCATAGGGAAGACATCAGTAACAATACTGAGCACCCCGAACTTTGTGGGCGATGCGTAGAAAACGTCAGCGGTGCTGGCGAGTTGCGTTTATTTGCTTAACAAAATCGTTTAACCTGTAAGATCTAGGCATCAACTTACAGTATGCAACAAGGATGAGTTTGCGAAGCCAAGTCCAGCAAATGTTAATTGTGTAATTTCTCCCGCTGGTCGAGATGACAATAATAATTCAGTATAAAATTAACAGGTAAATCACAAATGAAATGGTTATGGCTTACAGCATTAACAATTGTCTTAGATCAGCTAACAAAAAAAATTGCAGAGGCAGAATTATTGCTGCATCAGGCCGTCAATATTTTCCCCGGACTTAACTTTACCTTAATGTATAACAAAGGCGCTGCTTTTGGTTTTTTAAGTGAAGCAGGTGGCTGGCAACGAATATTTTTAGTTAGCATATCTACTGCTATTAGTATTTTTCTTTTTTTCTGGTTAAAACAAATCAGCAACGATAAAAAGCAAAAAGGTAATACCTTGTTGATGATTGCTATTGCGTTAATTCTTGGTGGCGCTATTGGCAATTTAATTGATCGTGTAGCAACCGGGGCAGTGGTTGATTTTATTCAGGTATATTATGCTAACTCATATTTTCCAACATTTAATATTGCCGACTCAGCAATTACTTTAGGCGCAGGCATGTTGATTC
The DNA here is from genome assembly GCA_964646145.1 of uncultured Thiotrichaceae bacterium. Lineage (GTDB taxonomy): Bacteria > Pseudomonadota > Gammaproteobacteria > SZUA-229 > SZUA-229. Next base: position 40 of record CAZYCY010000139.1, on the reverse strand, counting down.
TGGATATGTTTTATGAATATAAGCGCGATAAAAAAGCAGC
>CAZYCY010000138.1:0-6266 GCA_964646145.1 uncultured Thiotrichaceae bacterium | reverse complement strand
GGCATGGGCGGCATGGGCGGCATGACTGGCATGGGCGGCTGGAAATAACGGAGAATTTGCTTTGTTTCCTGGCGCAGGGATGCGCCATTTTCTTTGGTTATTTAAGAGAATGTTGCAAGCACTGGCTTTCAGCATTCTTTTAAGTGTCTTCAGGTAAATCAACATGAAAAAAATAACTTTCATCTCGGTATTATTATTGCTGTCAACGGTTGTGTTATCACCGGTGATGGCCGATAAAATGGATGCTGCTGATTACCCGGTTAGTTACCACCAGGCAGTGTGGAATCCCCTGCATTTTTATCCAGATATTAAAACGGCAACGAATGAGCAATGCCTGAGTTGTCATCAGGAAATCATTGAACGCAAGGTGTTGCCTGAAACAACGGCAGGGGTGGCTACGGATTCTTTAATAAGCTGGTATCAGACGCTGACAACCTATATCGGTCCTCAGGAAACTTTTCATCGACGACATCTGGTCACGCCCATGGCAACAGATCTGATGAATATGCAGTGTACCACCTGTCACCAGGATTGGGATCCACGTGAAGCTGCCCCCAATCCGCCAGATGTTAATAATGTCCGGTTTACTCTGCGTAAACAGGTCAATCCGGACACCTGTTTAATGTGTCATGGTAAAGAGTCATATCAAGTGATGGGTTTGCCTTCGTCCTGGCATGAGTCAAGAGAAATATTTCAGAATGACTGTTTGATCTGTCATCAAGGCATACGCACCACTCGACATCAGGTTAATTTTCTCAATGCAGAGGCTATTGAAAAAGCCGGAAAACAAGACTCTGATACCTGTTTTGGATGCCATGGCGGGCGTTCGTGGTACCGCATTTCTCACCCATATCCAAGACATGCATGGGACGGCATGGCAGAAGAAATACCGGACTGGGCTAAACACAGGCCAACGCAGTCAGAGCCGCGTTTCCGTTTGCAACCAATACAGGCTAAGCAGCAGGCAGAACAACAGCAGGTTTCCGAATGAATAGTTACACAGCAGGAGAAAAAAAGATGAACAGGCATTCACTGTTTGAAGGCATACAGCAGCGCTTGAATCTATCGCGGCGATCTTTTTTAAAAACAACCGCAGCGGGGGCAGGCATTGTTGCGGCAGGCGGTTTAACGGAATTGAAAACAGCTAAGGAAGCAAAAGCGTTTGCCTATGAACCCTATCCCACTGATGATGAGCTGGAAACCGTAGTCACCAGTTGTGCGCACAATTGTGGCTCTCGCCACATGCTGGTGGCGCATAAGTGGAAAGACGTTATTGTCAGGCTATCCACCGATAATGGCAGTTACCAGCGTAATGGTCACTATGGTAAAGACACCAATGAAGAGCCACAACTGCGAGCCTGCCTGCGAGGTCGATCTTATCGTCAACGCCTGTATTCGGCCGAGCGTTTATTGTATCCCATGATGCGAGTCGGTGAGCGTGGTGAAGGCAAGTTTAAACGGGTGTCCTGGGATGAAGCGCTGAGTTTTGTGGCAAAGGAAATGGTGCGTATTAAAAACACTTATGGTCCCACTGCACTATTAGACCAAAGTTATGCAGGTGCGTCCTGGGGTGTACTGCACAAATCGGATCAAATTGAAGGTTTATTAGGTCGATTGATGGGCATGTTTGGTTGCCGTACAAATTCCTGGTCAGTGCCCTCTTATGAGGGAACCGCTGCCAGTTCACGCTGGTCTTTTGGTACCATCAATGATGGTAATGAAGATGATACTTTTGCCGAATCAAAATTGATGATTATGTGGGGCTGGAACCCGGCTTATACCTTTTTTGGTGGCAATACCTTTATGTATATGCGCATGGCGAAGCAGCGTGGTTGCAAATTTGTGCTGGTTGATCCTCAGTACACTGATTCTGCTGCTGCTTATGATGCCTGGTGGATACCAATTAAACCCAATACCGATGCTGCCATGATGGCGGGGATGGCGCATTACATCTTCACCAATAATTTACAGGATCAGGAGTTTATCAATCAATTCTGCATGGGTATGGATGCCAATACCATGCCAGGTTGGTCAGCAGCATCGGCAAACGGTCGGGAAAATTTTAAAGATTATATTCTGGGGAAATATGACGGCATAGTAAAAAGTCCGCAATGGGCATCAAAAATTTGCGGGGTATCTGCCGAAGATATCATAAAACTGGCGGATATGTACGCCACCACCAAACCCGCCGCCCTTAAAGCCAGCTGGGCGCCAGGACGTAATGCTTACGGTGAGCAGTACAACCGCATGGCAATCGCCTTGCAGGCAATGACGGGCAATATCGGTATTATGGGCGGTTCTGCCGAAGGTGTAAGCAAAGCCTGGAGTGCCCAGGCGGTGGCTCATCCCCACGATCAGTTTGCCAATGTCTGGTTTCAGTCCATTAAATCGGACCGCTGGGCGCATTGCGTACTCAATTACCCCAATGTAAAACGTGAAGAAATAGGCATGTGGCCGCGTAATGATGCCACCGATGGTCAGATTCCCAATATTAAAGGCATTTTCTGGCAGGGTTCTGACTGGTTTAATCAGTTGACCAATATCAACAAAGAAATTGAAGCCATGAAAAAGATAGAACTGGTGGTGTGCATGGATTCCACCATTACCCCTTCGGGCATATGGGCGGATATCCTGCTGCCTATCGCCACCCATTTTGAACGCCACGATGCGGCACTGCCCTGGTACAAGGGGCATTACTATATTCATCGTCCCAAGGTGATTGAGCCCATGGGTGAGTCTAAAACCGACTTCCAGGTGTTTACCGAACTGGCTTATCGTCTTGGTGGGGATGTGTTTGGCAGGGCATACAATCCAAAAGCTAACCGGGACTATTTTAAAGTCAACGACCATGTTGATGAGGCTTATCTGCGAGAGTGGTGGGAAGGCAGAGTGATGCGTAATCAGCATGTTGATATGAGTTGGGATGAGTTCAAAAAAAGAGGGGTGTATAAATTCAAGCTGGCTCGACCTTATGTGGCTTTTCAGGATCAAATTGAGAAAGGCAAACGGTTTAAAACAGCCAGTGGAAGAATTGAAATTCTTAGTTCTGAACTGGCGCATATCAGTGACTGGACAAAAACAAAATACGGTTACCATATTCCATCCATCCCCAAATGGATTGAACCTTTTGAGTCGCTGAATTCACCCAAAACAGAAAAATGGCCGTTCCATCTGATATCGCCACATCCGCGCCATCGCACCCATTCCATATTTAATAATTGCACGTGGTTGCGTGAGACTTACGAGCAGGAAGTAACCATCAATGCATCGGATGCCAGAAAACTGGGCATTAAGCGCGGTGACACAGTGGAAATATGGAATGACCGAGGAAAAGTGGTGGTGCCGGTTTATATTACTGAACGTTGCATGCCAAGCGTACTGGTACTGCATGAAGGTGTGTGGATGGATCTGGATAAAAATGGCATCGACCGGGCGGGTAACCCTGATTTTCTTACCCTGGACGAACCCAGCCCGGCAGGCGCTTTCGCTTATAACACGGTGTTATGCAATATTCAAAAAACCAACCTGGAGCATCGCCCGGGCTGGGACAAACTTGCGATATCACGCGCGCATGTGTTTCGGCGTGAGCTTTAGGCACATTGGAGAAAACAAGCTATGGCAACCCCAAAAGCATTAAACAAGCAGAAAGATTTACCTAAGATACGTGAAGCGGTAAAGCGTGTAAAGCGTCAGACCTATACCCCGGTCGTGCCGGAGATGCAGTTAGGTTTTATCCATCACAACGTCGATTGCATTGGCTGTCGTGCCTGTGAAATTGCCTGTAAGGACAAGAACGGGCTGGCGCCAGGACCCCGATTTCGGCGTGTACAGTACATTGAAGGCGGCACCTACCCAGATGTTTTCGCTTATAAAGTCAATATGTCCTGTAATCATTGTGAATACCCGGCGTGTTTGCCCACTTGCCCCACTGGCGCTATTTTTAAACGTAAATCAGACGGCATTGTGGATATTGACTCCTCTTTGTGCATTGGCTGTCGACGTTGTGAGGCTGCCTGTCCTTTCGGTGCGCCACAGTTCGATCCGTCCGATAATATAGTGAAAAAATGCAATATGTGTGTTGATGAGATTGATGCAGGACGCAAACCTTACTGTGTGATGGCGTGTATGATGCGTGTGCTGGACATCGGTCCCATCGAAAAAATCTGGGATGGCAGTCTGGAAACCACGGCATTGGGCGGCAACGATGTGGTTTCACGACAGGTGAAAAATATGGCTAATATTGAGCTGACCAACCCTTCAATTGGCTTTGTTGCCCACAGTAAGGGGAAGGTTAAATGAGTAGCGTAAGCCAGCTAACGTCAGATATGCCTGATCTGTTACTGCGTTTTCGCCAACGTGTGGCAGAAGATTTAGCACTGTTGGCAACATTGCATGACTACGAACCCGATACGGCTTTAGTGAAGGCACTGACCAAACTTGATTTTCCCTATTGCCTGACCTTGTTATCTACTGACGGACCCGGGGTTGAAGCCCAGACATTAATGCGCGCAACATTGGTTGATATTGGTGCTTTACTCAAAACAGAAAATAACATACTGGACGAATTAGCGGCTGACTATGCCAGTATTTACCTTAACCACAGTATATCGGCTTCACCGCTAGAGTCGGTGTGGCTGGATGAAGACAGCCTGATGTGCCAGACCAGCATGTTCCAGGTACGCAACTGGTATGAATCGTATGAACTCGGCATACCTGATTGGCGCATACGACCTGATGACCACCTGGTGTACCAACTGCAATTTATGGCAGCCTTGCTTAACCTGGACGACACCATGCAAACCCTGGAAAAGCTGGCGACATTTATGGATGAACACTTGTTACGTTGGCTGGGAAACTTTTCAGAACGGGTGATGGTTCGCTGTGAAACAAGTTATTTTGCCAACAATGCGGTGATAACGGCAACTTATAGTGAAAAACTTCGTGACCTACTGGCAGATATCTTGAACCAACCACGTCCTAGTCGCGATGAAATAGACGCGCGTATGCAACCAAAACCTGCAGCAAAGGAAGTTGCAGTCAGCTTTATGCCGGGAATGGGACCTGCTGTGTAATTGGCAGGGGGTAAGGGCATAAAAAATGCAACACTTACTTGACGGTATCCGTCAGGAATTGCGTTTACCGGAAATTGATGGCAATGCCTGCGTCTATTCGCAATTTGCGCAATCAACATGCCATGCCTGTGTGGATCATTGCCCAACACAGGCATGGGTACTTGGTGAAGAATCGCTGGGTTTGAATACGACTGCCTGTGATGGTTGCGGTTTGTGTCTTCCTTCCTGTCCCAGTGGTGCCTTGTCGATTCAATATCCGTGGATTATTCGTCAGTTTGGCGGTCACGCTATTGCTTTGTTTGCCTGTGAGTTGAGTTCTGTCAAAACCGAAGCAGAGTTATTGCCTTGTATTCATGCACTGGGCTTGCGTCAGCTTTTGCTGCTGTATAAACATGGCATCCGGTATTTATTGATCGCCACTGCTGATTGCTTTAGCTGTAAAAGACAGCCGTTAACCGATCTTAACCAACAGTTGCAACAGCTAAATGTGTTACTCGCCGAGCGTGGTCAACCTGCCATGAGAATCATGCAGCGTTCTGCTCAGTTATGGCGAACGGTGTTTGAAACCAATGAAAAGACTTCAGCTGGCATAAAATTTTCAAGGCGTAATTTTTTGCGTGGTACAGTGCAAAAAGAGCGTCGCCAAAACCTGGTTCAAGACCCACTTAATTTAGCTGAAAATCAAACCCTGCCACCTGGTCAATTGTTACCGGCGGTCTCGCCCACCATGATACCAGCAATAGAAAAAACAGCATTACACTGGCCATGGTCAGTGCAACTGGATAAAAATAAATGCAATGGCTGTGATGCCTGCATCAAGCTTTGTCCTACCGAGGCATTACTTTTTACTGCCAATAATGAAGCTACAGGCGCAGAATACCACTTCAACCCCACCAACTGCACTGGCTGTGGAATTTGTGAAGACGTTTGCGAAGTAGGCGCAATCTTGATAAGTGAATTTTCCAAATGCCCGGATCAAATCATCAAGTTGACAGAGAAAACCTGTGCTGCCTGCGGCAACGATTTTCATTTACCTTCTAATCAGACTCAAGCTGAAAAACCCCTATGCCATATTTGCCAGTTATTCGACCACAGCAAGAACCTGTTTCAAGTGTTGTAAAGTCCACGATAGGGGATCCGTAAATCCCACGCCTTTAGGCGGCCAGGGTTAAGTGGAAGCATAATTAATCTCGT
>CAZYCY010000137.1:0-6322 GCA_964646145.1 uncultured Thiotrichaceae bacterium | reverse complement strand
CTGCCCCGACTTATTGAGAAGTTACTACGACTCTACCTATACATTTGATCATTAAATTCGACTAAAGTAGCTATAACTTTTATAATTGCGCGTCTAGTGCGCAGATAAAAGTTTACAAACTTTTGCGCACATTAACAAAATTCTAAAAATTCCACTAAATATCGCTAACAATTAAGTAAAATGGCGTTATTTGCATTGAACGTGCGAGATTAAGATGACAGAGCTACACGATATTGACCCCCTGGAAACCCAGGAATGGCTGGATGCATTTAATGCCGTAATCGAAAATGAGGGCGTTGAACGCGCACATTTTCTGTTAGAACAGCTGATTGATGACGCTCGCCGTAATGGTGCTAATCTGCCGTTCACCAATAATACGGCCTATTTAAACACCATCCCTCCCCATTTAGAGCAGCGCACGCCTGGCGATGCAGAACTGGAAAACCGCATACGCTCGTTCATCCGCTGGAATGCCATGGCAATGGTGGTTCGCGCTAATAAAGAGAACTCGGAGCTTGGAGGCCACATTGCCAGCTTTGCTTCTGCGGCAACCTTGTACGACATCGGTTTTAATCATTTTTTCCACGCACCCACGCCTGACCACGGTGGCGATCTGATTTTCACGCAAGGGCATTCAGCACCCGGTATTTATGCACGCGCTTACCTTGAAGGTCGCCTGAATGAAGCCCATCTGGACAAATTCCGCCAGGAAGTTGATGGCAACGGTTTATCTTCTTACCCTCACCCCTGGCTAATGCCGGACTTCTGGCAATTCCCCACGGTATCCATGGGACTGGGACCCATCATGTCTATTTATCAGGCACGATTCATGAAATACCTGCACGACCGCGGCATCGCTAATACTGAAAACCGCAAAGTCTGGGCATTTTGTGGCGATGGCGAAATGGACGAGCCGGAATCACTGGGCGCGATTTCTCTTGGTGGTCGTGAAAAACTCGACAACCTGATTTTTGTTATCAACTGCAACCTGCAACGCCTGGACGGTCCGGTTCGTGGTAACGGAAAAATTATCCAGGAACTTGAATCGGTGTTCCGTGGCGCTGGCTGGCATGTGCTTAAAGTTATCTGGGGCTCTTACTGGGACCCACTGCTTGCCAAAGACAAAGACGGTTTATTACAAAAACGCATGCTGGAAGTGGTTGATGGTGATTACCAAAACTACAAAGCCAAAGACGGCGCTTTTGTACGTGAACATTTCTTCAATTCCTCCGAGTTAAAAGCCATGGTTGCGCACATGTCGGACGACGATATCTGGCGTTTAAACCGTGGTGGTCATGATCCACATAAAGTCTACGCGGCATATAAAAATGCCACCGAACACAAGGGGCAGCCAACGCTCATTCTCACCAAAACAGTAAAAGGTTATGGCATGGGTGAAGCCGGTGAAGGTCAGAACACCACACACTCGCAAAAAAAGATGAACATGGACGAGCTGCGTACCTTTGCCAAACGCTTCAACATTCCTGTTAGCGACGAACAGATCGAACAAGCCGAGTATTACAAGCCGGCAGAAGACAGCGCGGAGATGAAATACATGCACGCGCAACGCCAGGAATTAGGGGGTTACCTACCCTCTCGCACACATTTGGCAGCACCACTGGAAGTGCCGCCATTGTCCACCTTTGATGCTTTATTGCACGGCTCTGGGACACGCGAAATGTCTACCACCATGGCGTTTGTACGCATTCTCACCATGCTGGCGCGTGATAAAAAAGTCGGCAAAAATATCGTCCCCATCGTGCCGGATGAAGCCCGAACTTTCGGCATGGAAGGCATGTTTCGCCAGCTAGGCATTTACTCGTCCGTCGGTCAGTTATACGAACCCCAGGATAAATCCCAGGTGATGTTTTACAAGGAAGATAAAAACGGGCAGATTTTACAAGAAGGTATTAACGAAGCTGGCGCCATGTCGTCATGGATTGCTGCCGCTACCGCCTACAGTTCACACGGCGTGAACATGATTCCGTTCTATATTTATTACTCCATGTTTGGCTTTCAGCGCATTGGCGATCTGGCCTGGGCGGCGGGTGATATGCAGGCACGCGGTTTCTTGATTGGTGGCACTGCCGGACGCACCACGCTGGCGGGCGAAGGTCTGCAACATCAGGACGGACACAGCCTAATTGTGGCATCAACCATTCCAAATTGCGTTGCCTACGACCCCTGTTTCGCCTATGAAATAACGGTTATTATTCATGATGGCATGCGTCGCATGGTGCAGCAACAGGAAAATGTGTATTACTACATTACCGCAATGAACGAAAATTATTCAATGCCAGCCATGCCTGAAGGCATTGAAGATGGCATTAAAAAAGGCATGTACCGTTTCACTGCGGACACCGCCAAAAAAGGCGAACATAAGGTTCAGTTATTTGGCAGTGGCACCATTTTGCGCGAAGTGATAGCCGCTGCCGAGCTGCTGAAACAAGACTGGAACATCAGCGCCGATGTATGGAGCATTACCAGCTACAACGAGCTGGCTCGTGAAGCGGTGGACTGCGAGCGCTGGAACAGGTTAAACCCCGGCAAAAAAGCACGTACGCCTTACATCACGCAACAATTAAAGGACTGCAAAGGGCCAGTGATTGCAGCATCCGATTATATCCGCACGGTTTCCAATCAGGTACGCCAATACGTGCCAACAACCTACACCGTGCTGGGCACGGATGGTTTTGGTCGCTCCGACACGCGCAAAAATTTACGCCGTCACTTCGAGGTTAACAGCCACTATGTGGTGCTGGCAACATTAAAAACACTGAGTGATGAAGGCACAATTGCTGCATCAAAAGTCAGCAGTGCCATCAAAAAATACGGCATCGACAGTAAAAAGCCCAACCCGATATGCATTTAGAAGCCTGTCCGACAAAAAACTAACTCAGGAAAACAACAATGGCAGAAATTAAAAATATTCCAGTACCTGATATTGGCGATTTTGATGGCGTTGAGGTCATTGAAATTCTGGTTGCTTCAGGTGACGTAATTAACATTGAAGATCCCATCGTTTCGCTGGAATCAGATAAAGCAGCAATGGAAATCCCCTCGCCTTTTGCGGGAACCGTTAAAACAGTCAAAGTAAACATGGGTGATAATGTCTCTCAAGGTGACTTACTCATCACTATCGAGACCACTGCAGATATTGCTGGAAAAGTCCCGGCAGAAACGCCAACAGAAGCAGTGATTACGGCACCGACACCAGTAGCAGCACCTGTTTCAACACAAGCTGCTAATCAGGTCGCTTCACCTGAGCCATCATTGCGGCCTTCACCAACGGCATCAATACAAATAAACCAGGAAGGCTTTAGTCATGCCAACATGGGTAAAGCTCACGCCAGTCCGTCAGTACGGAAGTTCGCCCGTGAATTAGGCGCTGACCTGTCGCAAATAACGGGCAGTGGCACAAAAAATCGTATTCTGAAAGAAGATGTAAAAACCTGGGTAAAACAGGCACTGGCACAAGGCACGCAAGGTGGCGGCTTGGGCGTAGAGCCAATGCCGGAGATTGATTACAGCCAGTTTGGTGAAATTGAAACCCAGCCACTCACCAAAATCAACAAACTCACTGGTAAATTCCTGCACCGCAACTGGGTGACCGTGCCGCACGTCACGCAATTTGATGAAGCTGATATCACTGAACTGGAAAAATTCCGCAAACAGTTAAACGAAGAAAACCAGAGAGATAATCAGCCGCAAAATCAGCAGCGGGACATTCGCATCACCGTACTGGTTTTCCTGATGAAGGCACTGGTCTCTGCCTTAAAAGAGTACCCACGCTTTAACTCATCATTGGATCACACCGGTGAAAACCTGATATTGAAACAGTACATTAATATCGGTGTTGCCATGGACACAGCAGACGGTCTGGTGGTGCCAGTAATCCGTGACTGTGACCGAAAAACCTTAACTGAACTTGCCACAGAACTTACCGAAACCAGCCAACGCGCACGCAGCAAAAAGCTGCGTCCTGGCGACATGCAAGGCGGTTGCATTACCATTTCTAGCCTCGGCGGTATCGGCGGCACTGCCTTCACGCCCATTGTTAATGCACCCGAAGTGGCTATTTTAGGCGTATCACGCTCCAGCATAAAACCGGTTTACCAGCAGCAGAGTGACGAATTTGTACCCCGTTTGATATTGCCACTTTCATTATCATACGATCACCGGGTTATTGATGGCGCAGATGGCGCACGTTTCACCACGTATTTAACTAAAGTGCTGTCTGACACAAGAAGGCTACTGCTTTAGAAAATCAACACATTAGTCAGCAACGAAATAACTATCGGTATAGCCATGAGCAAAATAGTAAACGTAGAAGTACCTGATATTGGCGACTTCACTGAAGTCGACATCATTGAAGTGCTGGTCAGTGCCGGTGATGTTATTGCAGAAGAAGACGCACTTATCACCCTGGAATCGGATAAAGCCACCATTGAAATCCCTTCACCTTCTGCCGGCATCGTCAAAGACGTTTTAGTAAAGATTAATGACAGCGTCTCTCAGGGTAGCTTGATTTTAAAACTCGAAGTCAGCGCCGATGCGGCAGCCGATAGCAGCAATGCTGACAGCAACACTACAGACAATGCAGAAACACCTGTAGCAATGACAGCAACGGCACAAGCTGCATCGACCGGTGACAGTGATCTACACGCCGAAGTACTGATTCTTGGCTCAGGTCCCGGCGGCTACACCGCAGCTTTTCGTGCTGCCGACCTGGGTAAAAAAGTTATCCTTGTCGAAAAATTCGGTAACATCGGTGGCGTCTGCTTAAACGTAGGCTGCATTCCTTCAAAAGCTTTATTGCATACTGCAGAAATCATTAATGAGGCAGCCGCAATGAGTGCTCACGGCATTGATTTTGGCAAGCCCAAAATCAACATCGAAAAACTGGCAGGGTTTAAAAATAAAGTCATTAAGCAGTTAACCGGTGGGCTTTCCGGTTTAGCTAAACAGCGCAAAGTACAGATAGTTACCGGTTACGGAAAATTCACTTCCTCCCATACCATTGACGTCGCAAGTAAAAATGAAACCACCCGCATTTCTTTTGACAATGCCATTATTGCTGCGGGTTCATCGGTATTTAAAATTCCTGGTTTTCCTTATGATGACGAACGCCTGATGGACTCAACCGGCGCACTGGAACTGGTCGATATCCCAAAACGTCTGCTGGTTATCGGTGGCGGCATCATCGGTCTGGAAATGGCCACAGTGTATGATGCTCTGGGCAGCAAAGTCTCGGTTGTTGAACTATCCCCCGGTTTAATTCCGGGCTGCGATAGCGATCTGGTTCGACCATTAATGAAACGCGTTAAAGAGCGTTACGAAAACATCTGGCTAAACGCCAAAGTAACCGCCATTGACACCCTGAAAAAAGGTTTAAAAGTCTCCTTTGAAGGCAAAAACGTACCCGAACACGACACCTTCGACCGGGTATTGCTGGCCGTCGGTCGCAGCCCCAACGGCAATCTTATCGATGCCGACAAAGCCGGCGTTGCTGTTGACGAACGCGGATTTATCACTGTGGACAAACAGCAACGCAGCAACGTCAACCACATCTTTGCCATCGGCGATGTTGCTGGACAGCCGATGCTGGCACACAAAGCCACCCACGAAGCCAAAACCGCTGCCGAAGTCATCTGTGGTATGAAGTCGTATTTCGACGCAAAAACCATTCCCTCCGTTGCTTATACCGACCCGGAAATTGCCTGGATGGGCATTACTGAAGAACAGGCAAAAACCGACGGCATTGCATACACAAAAGGCGCATTCCCCTGGGCCGCCAGTGGTCGCTCATTAAGTATCGGGCGCAACGAAGGACTCACAAAAGTGCTGTTTGATAAAAACAGCCATAGAATCATTGGCGCAGGCATGGTTGGCACAAATGCTGGCGAGTTAATTGCCGAAGCCGTGCTGGCACTTGAAATGGGTGCTGACATAGAAGACATAGCACTGACCATACACCCGCATCCAACCCTGTCCGAAACCTTCAATTTTGCCGCAGAAATGGCAGCAGGCACAATTACGGATTTATATATTCCGAAAAAATAACCTCCCCCCCCCTTGATTAAAGATCAGCATTTCGCTTAAAATACTCTCAAATGAGAACATTTTGAGAACGAAATGCCCGACAAGCAACAACTAACAGACAAACAAAGACTTACCCTGGATTTCATCCAACATTATATCGCCGCACGTACCGTGCCACCAAAATTACAGGAAATTGCCGAAGGTATTGGCATCAACTCACGAGGCGTTGCCCACCGTTATGTACAGGCATTGGTTGATGCCGGTTTTATCGAAACAGACA
>CAZYCY010000136.1:0-6345 GCA_964646145.1 uncultured Thiotrichaceae bacterium | reverse complement strand
CCTTAGGGTTTTTTATGCTCATGCGTCTGCAACACACATAAAAAATAATTTTTCCCTGAGGTCTTTACGATGGGGTGATTTTTTGTACTTTTAAAAAATACTAGCTATAGAGCATTTATCAATTCCATCCTTAGGTTTGTTAACGGTACATCCGTGTACCACGCCTGGTAAATATGAATCCTGAGTCCAAAATATGTCATATTTTCGTTGCAAATTTTCGTAATAGCACACACACGTGGCTATGTTGATATTATTGGGCGCGTTAATCAGGCATAACATTGAAGCTCAATCTTCACCTCCAGAATAAATAGAGATGTTCTATATCTGAGATCTTTGTATGATACGGGCGCGAAAAAAAATAAGCCGGGGTCTTCCTGATTGAGGCAGGAAGCACCGTTAATCTCCGGCAATTGACAAATTTTCAAACGAAAAGCAGGACACATCAGCCACTTGTACTCGTGAATGTATCCTACAAAGGTCTCTATCTATAATATTTGTACAAATAATTACGCCGACACAGGTTCAGGCTGGCGCTTTAACGGGCAGGCATCACCGGATGCATTAAGCTCCAGACGTTTATATATTTCATCCAGGGCAAAATCTTCATTTGAAAAAATATTTTGCCCACCGATGATTTCATATAAACCACTTGCATGCATGACCTGAAAAATTTGTCGTTTCAAACCACTAAACACCACGGTCATACCATTAGCATGTAAACGTTCAACCAAATGATGCAACACTTCTTCACCCGTTGCATCCAGTTGATTAATACCATCACCAACCACTAGCAGGTATTTGGCATCAGGATATGTTGCTATGGCTTTTAACATAGCATCTTCAAAATAAGAAACATTGGCAAAATACAATGAACCATCAAAACGCACTGCAATAATATTTTTATCTGTTGGCAGATCTTTATTGATTTCTATGTCGCGCAAAGTGCCATCTTTGTAGCGACCAAGTATTGCAACACGCGGCTTCATGGTACGGTATAGATACAGAACAATCGCTAGAACCGCACCAATGATAATGCCATGATCGAGTTTAGGCGCAGCAGATATTGTTGCTACAAAAGTAACAACCGCAACAACACCATCAGGTTTGTTTGTTATCCAGATGTGTTTAACGGCTTTGAAATTGATTAAACCAAATACTGCTACCATTACTACCGCAGCGAGTGTTGCTTTTGGCATGTGATACAACAAAGGTGTGAGAAATAATAAGGTAATAACCACAATGGCTGCGGTAACAACTGAAGAGAAACCGGTTTTTGCACCGGCATTAAAGTTAACTGCAGAGCGTGAAAACGAACCTGAGGCAGGATACGACTGGAAGAAACTACCGCTAATATTTGCCAGACCCTGACCAATGAGTTCCTGATTTACGTCAATGCGATCTTTCGATCTGGCAGCCATTGCCTTGGCAATGGACACCGCTTCCATAAAACCAACCAGAGCGATGATGATGGCACTGATGATTAATCCAGATAAAGCTTCAAGAGTGAATCCTGGCATAGTAAAACTCGGCAAGCCTTCTGGTATAGAACCAACAATAGCACCCCCCATATCTTCAAAGCCAATGAAATAACTGACCACTGTCGTGAGTATAACTGCAACTAAAACCCCGGGGACTTTTGACACCAGGTATTTCAGACCAAGCATAATGGTAATAGCTGAAATACCCATCAGTAAAGTCGCAAAATGGGTATCCACCAGATTTTGAGCCACACCCCAGATTCGCACCGTCATAAAATGATCACTGGGTAAACCCGGCATTGCAACACCAAATATTTTTGATATCTGGGTTAAGCCAATAAACAGTGCAGCGGCACTGGTAAAACCTATAATAACCGGATGGGATAAAAAATTAACGATAGCACCAAGTCGAAATATGCCAAGTGCAAATTGAAACAGGCCAACCAGCAAAGTTAAAAACAATACAGTAGCAATATAAAGTTCCAGAAACTCTGGTGAATCGGGGCTGTAGTCCGTCATGGAAGCGACAATTGGCAAAATCATGGTTGCCGTCATTACCGATACTACTGCAACAGGACCAGTACCTAGCTGTCGGGATGAACCCCAAAGTGCGGCAACAAAAACAGGGATAAAAGCAATATACAAACCATAAACGGGGGGCAGATTGGCAAGTGTGGCGTATGCCATTGATTGCGGAATAAGTACCAGAGCAACGGTGAGACCCGCTATTGCATCGACGCGCAGAACGGCCGGGTCTTTTAGTTCATGAACCCAGTTTAAAAAAGGGAAAATTTTATTCAACATACGTAACTCTCATATACAATGTAGAGCATCTCTATTTATTCTGGAGGTGAAGATTGAGGTTCAAAATAGGTCAGCTTAAGGCACCCGATATTATCAACATGGGCACGTGAGCGGGCTACTGCGAAGATTTGCAACGAAAATATGGCATATTTTGGACTCAAGATTCATCTTCACGAAAAGTGACACACGGATGTGTCGTTTACGCACCTAAGGATGGAATTAATAGAAGTGCCCTATAGTTTATTATCATGACGGTTGTTAACTAGGAGTTTGGATCAGAGCACAATAGCGGGCAAAAAAATCAAACACGCATTATACACTGATTACTGTTTTTATCAATGAATACAACATTCCCAAGAATGGAGATAAAAATTGAAATAGGTTGTAAGTAATTGTTGTGCATGGCTATTTAAAAACAACGAGGTCACCTTTGTTGGTGATGAGTTGTTTGTTTGAATAGTAAGACGCATCACATCAAGGACTTGCAAGATTTTTTAATTTTGATTTCCATTCTTGGCACATTCTGGATTTTCATTAATCATTAATGAAGAACAAGACCTAGAATACCAGGACACTTCATAAAAATACTATTTTTATGAAGATTTCAGTGACCGTTAAGGTAACGCAGGATTAATTAAAAATTGGACCTAGAGGGCGTACAGACTCGTGTTCCATGATGATATCGGTTTCATTCATATCACCAGTAACATCGATATTGATTGATTTCACCCCAGGCATTTTATGTAAAATATAAGCAGCCATCATCATCAAAAGCTTTTCATTATCGGTATCAATGGCAGTTAATATTTTGTCTGCGGCAATCTGGCAACGCTGTTCTGCATCAGGCTTTTCAACCCAGTCACGGCTCATTTGCCAGCCTTTGTCCATATCAGTATCCAGCTTTTCGAAAAAACTTTTTGCTTCTATAAGCAAGTCATCGGGCACTTCAAATGCGTTGGTACGTCCATCGACAATGATATTGAGTTTCATAGGCATGTCTCACTTTTTTACTCGTACTCTGTTAAAATTCGCGGCTAATTATACTTGAACTTAAACTTACTGCGCAAAATTATGCTTGTTACTATTCCCGAAGTACTAAACAAAGAAGACCTCAGTGTTATTCAGGATCTGATGGCTAGCGCTAACTTTCATGAAGGCTCCCTTTCTGCCGGCAGTGAAGCTAAGCGTGTAAAAAACAATCATGAAATGTTTATTTCCGATGTAGAAATGCAACGTTTAAATAATCTGTTAATGGGTAAACTGATACAACACCCAACTTATATTGCCACCGCTTTTGCAGCAAAAATTGCCGCCCCCTATTACGCGAAATATAGCGAAGGCATGCACTATGGCAAGCATGTTGATGATCCTGTGATGGGGCCTGCCAACCAACGTTATCGCTCTGATATTTCCATCACGATTTTTCTAAATGATCCAGATAATTATGCCGGCGGTGAACTGATTATCAGCACAGCTTTTGGCGAGCAAAAAGTTAAACTAAATGCCGGAGATGCGGTGCTGTACCCTTCTTCAAGCACACACCAGGTTGCAAAAGTAACCCAAGGTGAGCGTCTGGTGGCCGTCACCTGGCTACAAAGTACGATACGCGATCCCGCTAAACGTGAGATTTTGTACAACCTGAGCCAGGCACGAGAAAGTTTAATTCAGAAGTCACCCGAATCTAAAGAACTGGAACAACTCAGTAATGGTTACGTTAATTTATTACGGATGTGGTCGGATATTTAATACAATGCTCCGTCCATTAGTTCGCGAGCGCCACTACTCGCACCATGATTAAGCTCTCATATTGCAACTAGGAGCTTGTCCGAGAATTGAGAACCTACTGCGGAAAAGCTGAGTTTGGCCAGATTCTTCCATTATTTTCGTTAAATATACCTATATTCGCCTCAAATAATGAAAAAATCTGACTCAAATCAGCTTCCCCTCGCTACGATTTCTATTCTCGGACAAGCTCCTAGATTGGATGATGATTTACTGGTATTGCGCTTCACTTTCAACACTTTAAATGAATGACCAAGATACAGACAATAACCCAACCACTTATACAAAAAACGATTTAACTTCCATTTTATTGTTATCGCTTTTTCAGGAATATGATCAAATCGCTGCTGCCCATGGCGAAGATGCCCCGTTAACACTTCAACCTGGTTAGCATCATGATATATCCGAATTGTTAAAGCAGGCTCTTCCAACCCGCGCCCACCCTGTTCAAAAAAATAGGTTAAGCACAATGTGGTGGTGAATTTTGTGCGCTCCAATATGTTCAGATGCAAACTTAAACACCCAGGTACACGCGATACTACCCTGTCAGGCAGTACCGATAAATCAGGAATCAGACGACGTAAGCGAAGATAATTGTTTTCATATAAATCCATCAGGCTAACAAAACCACGCGGATCGACATCTTCACAGCCATAACCGGCAGTAGCAGTGTGTTTGGAATTTATCATCGTATTTCTATGTATAAATCATGCTAAATTTAAGCTGACCAATAAGGTGTTTTTATTCCCTCACCTAAATCTGCCTTTATCAATCGACTTCTAACCTCCAGTAATTTCTCTATTAGAGCTGGCTCAGCTTGCTCATAAGCTAGCGCATCTGGAACACGCTTAACCACCACACCCAGTAACTCTGTAATTGCGTTACCAATTGAATTCTGACTAATGGTGACAATTAAATCACCTTCGTCATTGCGGTAAATCAGTTGCTTGAAGGCAGGTTGCCAGCGAATAGAGTTGGCATATTTTGCATCGGTAACACATTGATCCCTTACTTTTTTTGCCGATGCCATAAAATCATTGTTAAATAACAGAATACTTTCAATTTGCTCAGGAAAATATGAGCCTTCTGGCACTGGTGCATTTCGAGTTGAAACCTGAGTAAAAAAGGCGCGGTAAAAATCAATAAAACCCTTCAAAATTTGGTCATACTCCTGCCAAAAATGAATATCTTTAAGTGTATCCGCAGCACCCTTAACTTTCCAGCTTGGCAAGCCTTGTGGATAACCGGTTAATTCAATTTTTGATGAGCCTTTGCTGGTTTGTTGTAAAACGGTAAAATCCAGCGACGAGAAAAACTCACTATAAACATCACGCATATAAGCCTGAAATAAACTGTGTTGACCTCCATCGGTGAGGTTCGGGTTATCCGCATCGGCAAACGCTGCTTCACGTAAGGTTTTTTTATCAAACACAATAAAATGATTATGCAGCATACGAATGCTTGGCACGCCAGGAGAAGTTAGCGGCCAGGTGGCATCCAGGCTGGCTTCACCAGCCAGTATCAAGGCCTCATCAGGATCGGGGTATTGTTCGATCATAAAATCAATAATGATCTGGTTCATGCGGTTCCATGATTTTTTTGTTTTTTCAGGAACCTGAGTGCGACGCACCGGCCTGCCTAACGGATCAAGGATTGAATTAGAGGTGTTATAAATAATCGAGGCATCAAACTCGTTACTGTGCCCCAGCGCTTTTCGATACAGCAGCAAATCTTCCGGATTTTTCAACAAACCGTTGTTGTTCGTCAGATCATTTAAATTTTCAGTACTATTAAAAAATTCATTTTGTGCCATCCCTTCAGGTACATCCAATGGAATAGGACGAAATGGGGTAACGATTTCTCTAGGACCAGACTGCACAATTCTCTCCAACATATTTTAAGTATGGGGCATTATACAGGTTCGGCATAGTTGGGGCGCTCAATGAATCGTTGCATACTCATTTACCATATGATTAATATAAGTAAATAGTCAAAAAATACACTCCTCACTAAAAGTAACCATAAAGATGAAAAAAACATTAGCCACTTTATATTATGTGCATGATCCAATGTGCAGCTGGTGCTGGGGTTTCCGCCGTGTATGGACTCAGGTGCAGACTGCATTAACCGGCAAGGTAAATATTCAACCTGTTTTAGGCGGGCTTGCTGCGGATTCTGAGCAACCGATGCCGGTCAAGATGCAACAAACAATTCAACAAACCTGGCTACGAATTGAGCAGGAAATTCCAGGCACAGAATTTAATTATGATTTCTGGACTGT
>CAZYCY010000135.1:0-6378 GCA_964646145.1 uncultured Thiotrichaceae bacterium | reverse complement strand
CGCCTTAAGCTGACCTATTTTGAATCTCAATCTTCACCTCCAGAATAAATAGAGAGGCGCTAAAGCCAAATTATAGGGAAAGTACTATGAATAAAAGAAATTTTCTTAAAAGTGTTGCGGCTTTAGGCGGTTCAGCGTTATTGCCATCTTCTATTAACCCGCTATCCATGTATAAAACAGCCAGTGCAGCGGTTAACTATTCTGCGGCAACAGTTGTTGCTCCGTCTGTTATGCCTCAGGTAATCAATGTTTTTTTATATGGCGGCCCATCGGATCTTTCGGGTAATTTGACTAATATTGTTGATATCGAGGATAATTCACAAAATTCTTACGCTACAGGGTTTGGTGGACGTATTTTAACCAATGATACGACCGGTGATGCTGCTGAGGGCTTTATAACCAAAAATGGTTTCTGGCGCGGCACACCTAACGTCAATAACCCTCATTTAGATGATAATGGTGCCGGTGGTCGCGCCATGCAATTTATGCTCGACAACGGTTACATGTCGGTTTATCGTACATTGATGAAAAGGCTGGATGGCACTCGTTCACACCGTGAAAGTCTGCTGCAAAGTTTTAAAGGTTCGTTGGACATCGAAGGCAGTGCCGGAGTCGGCACTAAAGTTGCCGCCACCTTATTCCAGCATCGTGCTCAGTTTGAGGGGCTAACCACTTTAGCCGATGGTACAGCGATACATGATATCGTTAACGACCTATTATTACCGTTTGTATCATTTGAAGGTGATACCCGAGCCTTTCAACAAGATCCGGATTTTAATATTCCATTGTTATATCGCGGTATTACCCTGGATCAGAACTTTAATAACCCTTATTCCAGGAGCAGCAATGCTAATGACGCGGCACTGGAAGCACTGGTAGCAAAAACAAGAACAGACGCATACAATGCACGTTATTATGCTGCCGCAAACAGCTTTGATTTGAGAGAATTTCTGGAAAGTAAAATCGAGGGAATCAGTGCTGCAGGCGATGCTGATTTACCTGTAGTAACCGATCCTGACGATGCAGCCGCCTTGGGTATAACAGTAGGTCAGCGACTTGTTTATCCGAACACTCAATATACTCCCAGGGTTCGTGCCGCTGTGACTCTGGCATTGATTAATCCCGCTTCATTATATATAACCGTTGGTGGTGGTCTGGGTGGTTGGGATGATCATAATAATGGCATCGATAAGTATCGTAGCAGGATGAATGCTTTACTGGAAACGATAAAAGCAGCAATATTGCATATTAAATATGCGGATGCATCTCAAAATGCGGGTGCTTTCACAACACTTGATGGCAAGATGCGCACAACTGATAACATTGTGGTTAATATGTTTGGTGAATTCGGCCGCCGTGTAAATCTGAACAACAATCAAGGTTGGGATCATGGCAATAACCAGAATCTCTTCACTTTTGGTGGTGCTGGAGTAAGAGCAGGCGGTGCTGCAGCTTTAGGTAAAGTTGTTGGTACCACGGTACGTGTAGGTTCAGGGGGAACAAACAATCAGGTGACAGAACCCGCCTCGGGCAGTTATGAAGCAGAGCCTATGTCAGTGGCAGCAACCGTTTACTCCTATTTTGGTGTACAGAATCCTGAAGTATTAACCAGAGATGCCAAGTTAAATACAGATGGTGTTGCCAAGATAGATGAAACGGTAGCAGGTGAGCCGCCTTTATTTACTTGACATGATATTCTTGTTCCCGCGCTGATGCGAGGGAACGCATAATAGAAAACCGTAGAGCAAGATCTCTCCCTATGGTTGAGATGACGGTTTAACGAGTTTTAAGCCTAATAGACTCTTCACACTCAAAAATACCCATTTATAGTACGTATCTTTTTGGGTGTTCTTGAGTGCGAAGAGTACAGTGCAAATTTCTCAATGCCTGTCAATCTTTCAAAAATCCTCTAGCCGCCAAACATCAAATGCTGGTTCTTCATAAGGGTGACTTTGCTTCAGCGCTACGATAGCTTGCCCAACCAACTCATCTGCACACACAAGTTCAACCTTAATCTCACTAACTCGTTCAAGCTGATGAATTGAGCCAATTGTTGGCTTGCTATGCTCAAGCGGGCGAAATTGTCCAGTTCCCGTGGTTTGCCAGCAGCAACTATCGTAATTGCCAATTCGACCAGCACCTGCTTCAAACAATGCAAACTTTACTTTTTCCACATAATTTTCAGGGACATATACACAAATTTTAAACATAAGATCTCCTGTTCGCCATGCCTGAAATAGCTTAGACTAGCACCATTAGTTAATAAATCATAAATATAGGATAGGTAACGATGAGTGGTGGCATACAACTATCGTCTGAAATGATCTCAGACATTCAAGCGGTTATTATAAAACATGACCAGGCAGCAGATAATGAATTATATTTTATGCAGTATTTATCTGCAGTGACCGGTTATGTGCTTGCACACCATGACCAGCCTGGCATGGATAAAAAAGCACTGCTCAGTGATTTATGTCATTTTATGGGGCAGGTACTTGACCAGGTTGAACAAGATATGAAGCCTGCAGAAGATGCTTTTGGTGTCTGGAAGCCTGGTAATAACTAAGAATTATGGAAATTGATTTTTGGCTGGAGCGCTGGAACGGCAATAAAATAGGCTTTCATCAGGACAGGGTAAACCCGTATCTAACTTATTTTTATGGTCAAAAAGGCTCGCCGCTAGAGCAAAGAGAAAAATTAAAAGTTTTTGTTCCGCTTTGCGGCAAAAGCAAAGACATGCTTTGGTTATCACAAAATGCTTACAAGGTATTTGCTGTGGAATGCAGCGATCGTGCAGTAAAAGATTTTTTTGAAGAGAATGCACTGAATTATAAACAAGCAAAAAAAGATGGCTATGGCTTATACCAGAGCAGTGATCTGGCAGCCATGATTGAAATTGTTCAGGGTGACTTTTTTTCTTTACAAAAAAAAGATCTGGAAGATGTTACCGATATATTTGATCGTGCATCACTGGTGGCGTTGCCTGTAGAAATGAGAAAAAAATATGCAGATAAAATGGCAGAGCTGCAAAAGCCACAACAACGTACCTTGTTAGTCACACTAACCTTTAACCCTTCGGAAATGAACGGACCCCCGTTTTCTGTAACAGATGACGAAGTTCATGAATTGTATTCATCAAATTTTTCAATTGAAAAACTGTGCTTCAAAGATGTCATTAATGAAGAAGCAGGCTTAAAAAATCGTGGTTTAACCGCATTAGTTGAGACCGTTTACAAGCTGGTCAGAAAATAGAAAAAGCAAAAACCACACAAAGAGAGTTAACTATTTATGTCGTCAGAAGCAACAGCAGAATTATCAAATAGCACGTCAACTACAGTTTTAGACAAGGGCGAAAATGCACAAGATGATGTCGCCAAACATCATCCGGCTTTTGAATGGTTACGTAGTGATCGGATTGATTCCCTGAATATAACATTACAGGCATTTCGCCACATAAAAACCGGCGCGCTGCATTATCACATGCAATCGACAAACACAGAGAACGTATTTTTAGTTGCTTTTAGAACCGTACCGATGGACTCAACCGGTGTCGCACATATTCTTGAACACACCGCTTTATGTGGCAGCAAAAAATATCCAGTACGTGATCCATTTTTTATGATGATACGCCGTTCATTGAACACCTTTATGAACGCATTCACCAGCAGTGACTGGACTGCGTATCCATTTGCTAGTCAGAATAAAAAAGATTTTAATAATTTACTTGATGTCTATCTCGATGCGGTGTTTTTCACCCGCCTTGATGAGCTGGATTTTTTACAGGAAGGGCATCGCATAGAATTTAAAGAAGCCAGCAATGCAAATAGCGAGCTTGAATACAAAGGCGTTGTGTTCAATGAGATGAAAGGTGCGATGAGTTCACCCGTTAGTGTGTTATGGCAGCAGGTCAGTAAATACCTCTACCCAACATCAACTTATCATTATAACAGTGGCGGTGAACCACAGGACATTCCCGACTTAAGTTATCAGCAATTAAAAGAATTCCACAAAACCCATTACCATCCGAGTAATGCTGTGTTGATGACATTTGGTGATATTCCAGCAGTTGAACACCAGAAAAAATTTGAGCGACAGGCCTTATCGCATTTTAAAAAGCTGGATGAAGTCATCTCAGTCAAGCATGAAAAACGTTATCTGGCACCGCTGGCAGTTGAAGAAGCCTACGCCTATGACATCGTTGGTGATGAAACTGCCGAAGACAAAACCCACCATGTTATCAGCTGGTTGCTAGGTTCATGTACCTCACTGGATGATATGATGAAAGCGAATTTATTGTCACAGGTATTGCTGGATAACAGCTCTTCACCATTACGTCATGCTTTAGAAAAAACTGACCTTGGTGCTGCGCCGTCTCCCTTATGCGGGCTGGAAGATTCAAACTATGAAATGTGCTTTTTGTGTGGCATTGAAGGCAGTAAGGTAGAGAATGCACAGGCATTCGAGAAACTGGTTTTAGATGTTTTAAATGATGTTGCGAGCAATGGCATACCCCATGAAAAACTTGAAGCGGTGTTACATCAACTTGAATTAAGCCAGCGCGAAGTAGGTGGTGATGGTTATCCTTTTGGCTTGCAACTTATCTTAGGTGGCTTAACCGCGGCCATTCATCGTAGCGATCCGGTGTCACTGCTTAATCTTGATCCAGTGATTGAATCACTGCGTGAAGATATTAAGGATCCCGAGTTTATTAAAAACCTGGTCGGTGATTTGCTGGTCAACAATCAACACCGGCTACGGTTAACACTTCGCCCCGATGAAAAATTGAGCCAGCGTAAAGAACAGGCAGAAAAAACCCATCTGGCAGAGATAAAAGCAGCTTTAAGCGAAAAGGATAAACAGGCTGTAATCGAACGTGCAGAAGCATTGGCGCAGCGGCAAATGCAGCAAGATGATCCTGAAATGCTACCCAAGGTAGGACTGGATGATGTCCCGCCCGAGATAAAAATATCCGTGTCAAAAAAACGTAAGCTTGTCGGTGCGGATTCAAATACTTTGGCAAGTATTTATGAGCAGGGTACTAATGGGCTGGTATATCATGAGATTTATTGTGAGTTGCCCGAGTTAAGTGAACAAGAATTGGCAATGCTGCCTTATTATTCAGCCTGCCTAACAGAGTTAGGTTGTGGTGACAAAGATTATTTACAAGTGCAACAATGGCAAACCAGCGTCAGCGGAGGTCTTCATGCCTCTCATAGCATTCGCAGCTTTACTGATGACGAACAAAAAATTCGAGCCTATTATTTTTTCAGCGGCAAAGCCTTGAGTAGGAATAACAAAAAACTGGTAGAGCTGATGTTTGAAACATTAAACAATGTACGCTTTGACGAAGAAGATCGCATTGCGGAATTAATTACCCAAATGCGTACAAGTCGTGAGCGCAGTGTTACCGGTAGTGGGCACACCCTGGCAATGACAGCAGCCGCCAGTAGTCTAAGCCCAATTGCATTATTAAATCACCAATTTGGTGGTCTGGCAGGGATCAAGTCACTCAAGGCATTGGATGATTCTCATGTTAATGACTCCGCAGAGGCTGCAACAAGCATCAAACAAACGACACAGATACTCGCCTCCATACATAAAAAAATAAAAGCCGCTGCAAAGTCTTACATGTTGACACTGGAAGCAGACAAGGTTGAAGCCAGCGTCACTCAGCTTGAAGATACCTGGAAAATCAACTGGCAACAAAGCAATTCGAGCAGCAATAATTCATTTAATTTGCCGCCAATAAAACAGCAGACAAAACAAATGTGGATTGCAAATACTCAGGTTAATTTCTGTGCCAGTGCTTATCCAACCGTACCCATGGAGCATGAGGATGCGGCTGCACTCTCTGTGTTAGGCGGGTTTATGCGAAATGGTTATTTGCATACTGCAATACGTGAGCAGGGCGGTGCCTACGGTGGCGGTGCAACTCAGGACACAAGCATTGCTGCATTCAAATTTTACTCTTATCGAGATCCGCGTTTAGTAGAAACGCTTAATGACTTTGACCATGCGATTGACTGGGTGCTGGATAACAAGCACGAGTACCGCCAGTTAGAAGAGGCTATTTTGGGCGTTATCGGTAGCATGGATAAACCGGGTTCACCAGCAGGTGAAGCAAAATCTGCTTTTCATAATGAATTACATGGCAGGAGCAGAGAAAAATTGCAGCAATTCCGGCAGCGTGTTTTAAAAGTAACGCTTGATGATTTAAAACGGGTAACAGAAACTTACCTTAAAAAAGGCGAGGCAAGTGTTGCCGTTATTACCAGTGGTGCAACGCATGAGAAAGTAGGTGATCTAGGGATGGAAGTAATCAGCCTTTAAAGATTTACTAAGGACTCAGGATTAAATAAGATGCGGAACTTAACGCCG
>CAZYCY010000134.1:0-6379 GCA_964646145.1 uncultured Thiotrichaceae bacterium | reverse complement strand
TGAATAATGAATAATGAATAATGAATAGTAGCACGGCATAAGCATCACTCACATTGCCAGTGTTTCTTTTGCACTGGTTCGTTTTTTTTAAAAAAAATAAAAAATGCTCTCATATATAATAAAACGACTGTTATTAATGATTCCAACCTTGTTTGGCGTCATGTTGATTACTTTTGCAGTGACGCAATTTGTCCCTGGCGGCCCCGTTGAGCAGCTTATTAGTCAACTGGAAGGGCATCAGGCTATGGGTGAAGCTGGCGGTGGTGCGCGCAGTTTATACCGGGGTGCGACCGGGCTTGATCCGGAACATATAGAAGAAATCCGTGCTTTATTTGGTTTTGATAAACCTGTACACGAACGATTTTATTTGATGATGACAAGTTATTTAAGTTTTGATTTTGGCTACAGCCATTTTCATAACATGACAGTCATTGATCTGGTTATATCCAAACTTCCGGTGTCGATAAGTTTAGGTGTATGGAGTTTTTTGATTGTTTATTCGGTCTGCATTCCTTTGGGTATAGCAAAAGCAATTAAAGACGGCAGTACCTTTGATGTGGTCACCAGTACCTTGATACTGATAGGGTTTTCAATACCGGGTTTTGTGCTTGGTATTGCCTTGCTGGTGTTTTTTGGCGGCGGCAGTTTTTTCGATATCTTTCCTTTGCGTGGCATTGTCTCGGATAATTGGGCAGAGCTACCCTGGTACAGTCAAATTACCGATTATCTCTGGCATATGGTGTTACCGATAACGTCACTCGTTGTCGGCAGCCTGGCAGTAATGACCATGCTGACCAAAAACAGCTTCATCGAAGAAATACGCAAACAATACGTATTAACCGCAAAAGCAAAAGGTTTGTCAGACAATGCGGTGTTGTATCGCCACGTACTCAGAAATGCAGTCATCCCCTTGGTCACCGGTTTTCCAGCGGCTTTTATTGGCGCGTTTTTTACTGGTAGTTTATTGATCGAAACCATTTTTTCTCTCGATGGTTTGGGTTTGCTGGCTTATGAATCGGTACTAAAAAGAGATTACCCCGTGGTTCTTGGCACATTGTTTATGTTTACCATTTTAGGTCTGGTTGCCAAATTACTGGCCGACATCAGTTATGTATTGATTGATCCTCGCATTCATTTTGACTCGGTAGAGTAGTGGTACAAGGATGTACCGTTAATGAACCAAAGGATGGACAAGTAGGACTGTTTTTTTATGAACAAAATAATCAACAATAGCCCTCAAGGGATGCCAAATAATGTGACTGGCAAGCGTGAAATGAATAATAGAGCAACGGGTTTGTCACCAGGTCAAAGAGCATGGTTACGTTTTAAAGCGAATCGCCGTGGTTATATCAGCTTGTGGATTTTTAGCATTTTATTTGTGCTTACTTTTTTTGCAGAAGTCATATCCAATGACAAACCCCTGATTGTTTACTTTGAGGGTGACTACTATTTTCCAGTAGTAATATTTTATCCTGAAACAGCCTTCGGCGGTGATTTTGAAACCGAAGCAGATTACACCGACAGTTTTGTTCGCCATCAACTAACGAAAGGCGATAACTGGATGCTAAAACCGCTAAACCCCTATAATCACAACACTATTAATTTTGATAGCGACATGCCTAATCCCGCTGCGCCATCAAGTCAGAATTTATTGGGTACTGACGACAGGGGGCGAGACGTACTTGCGCGTGTGATTTATGGCTTTCGTATCTCAGTCTGGTTTGCACTGGCGCTCATGGTTATCGGGGTCAGCATCGGCATAGTCGCGGGTGCGGTGCAGGGCTATTTCTCAGGAAAAACAGATTTAATCATGCAACGCCTGATAGAAGTCTGGTCATCCATGCCCGAGTTGTATTTGCTGATTATCTTTGCTTCCATTTTTCAACCGAGCATCTGGTTGCTGATAATATTGTTATCTTTATTTGGCTGGATGGGGCTTTCCGATTATGTGCGCGCAGAATTCTATCGCGGCAGAAACCAGGATTACGTGCGTTCGGCCCGGGCAATGGGTTTGTCAAACTATGCCATCATCAGCAGACACCTGTTGCCTAACAGTTTAACGCCAGTTATTACCTTCTTGCCGTTTCGCATCAGTGGCGCAATACTTGCCCTGACCAGCCTGGATTTTTTAGGTCTGGGTGTGCCGCCAACGTCGCCAAGCCTGGGTGAACTGCTGTCACAGGGAAAAGAAAACATCGATGCCTGGTGGTTGTCCTTAAGTGCCTTTGTGGTATTGGTAGGAACCCTGATGTTATTGATTTTTATTGGTGAAGCCTTACGTGAAGCGATGGACACGAGAAAAAATTAGGCTTAGTTTTATCGTTCCCACGCAGGAGCGTGGTAACAAGGTCCACTTTTTATCCTTAATTTCTTGCATGATTAGCCTATATGTTTTATATTCCTACATGTAAGAATTATTTACGGGGAGTGTATAATGGAAGTCGCAAAAATTAGTGCCAAAGGGCAAACCACCATACCTGCCGCTATTCGTAGTGCTGCCCATCTTGAAGCAGGTGATACATTAACCTTTGAGATAGAAGGTGATCATCTGATCGTCAGAAAAATTCATGCTCCTGCGGATGATTATCTGAATGGGCTTTCCAGTACACTCAATGAGTGGTCTTGCCCTGAAGATGAGGATGCCTGGAGTGCGCTTTAAAGCTTTTGATGTTGTAGTAGTACCTTTCCCTTTTGCTGACCGATTGAGCAGCAAACGAAGGCCTGCGCTTGTCATTTCTACGCAATCTTTTGATAATCAGCATGAACAGGTCATTTTAGCGATGATAACCACGGCAAAAGCAAGTAGATGGCATAGTGATGTTGAAATATCCGACTGGGCGAGTGCAAACCTGACCACTTCCTGCAAGGTTAGATTGAAACTATTCACACTGGATAAGTCTACAATTGTTAGACGGCTTGGAAATTTGTCCCCATCAGATCGGCGAGCTGTTCAAGAAATGATGAATCAATGCATTGCTTCAAGCTAAATTTCTCGTTTCCACTTGGGCGAGTGGCAAGGTAAATAATAGAAATGCCCTGGAGAATAATGAATAGTGAAAACAACAAAACATTGTTAAGCGTTAAAGACCTGAGAGTGTCGTTTAATACACAAAATGGTTTGCTTGATATTATCAATGGCATAAGTTTCGATATATTTTCAGGTGAGAATCTGGCGATAGTTGGCGAATCCGGTTCGGGTAAATCGGTAACAGCTTTGTCGATACTGCGCTTGCATGATGATGTAAACACCGAATATTCAGGTGCTATTGAATTTCAGGATGAAGACTTGTTAACGCTGAGCAAAGAAAAAATTCAACAAGTGCGTGGCAAAAATATTGCCATGATATTTCAGGAGCCAATGTCATCATTGAATCCGGTATTTCCCATTGGTCGACAAATTGAAGAAGTGCTGACATTGCATCAGGATTTACATAAAACAGAAAAAAAACAACGCATAATAGACTTGTTAAACCAGGTTGGTATCCCGCAGCCTGAACATAAAGCAAACGATTTCCCACATGCACTTTCCGGTGGCCAACGTCAACGGGTGATGATAGCAATGGCACTTGCCTGTAACCCTGTATTGCTAATAGCAGACGAACCCACAACCGCGCTGGATGTCACCATACAGCAACAAATTTTAGATCTGCTGGCGCAAATACAAAAAGACACCGGCATGTCAGTGTTATTAATTACCCACGATTTAAACCTGGTCAGGCGATTTGCGAATCGTGTTTGCGTGATGCAGCAAGGTAAAATTGTAGAAAGTGCCGAGACCGAAAAATTATTTTCACAACCACAGCATGAGTACACAAAGTTCTTGCTGGACAGTGAGCCAGACCAAAAAATAGCAACCATGCAGCCAGGCTCAGAAGTCATTATCAGCACAAATAAACTACGTTGTTATTTCCCTATACGCAAAGGTTTTTTCAAACGTAAAGTAGACGAAATAAAAGCAGTCGATGACATCACTCTGTCTTTACACTCTGGAGAAACATTGGGCATTGTTGGCGAATCAGGCTCAGGTAAAACAACCTTGGGTCTTGCCATGTTTCGACTGATAAATTCTCAGGGCGAGGTGCATTTTAAAAATCAGAACGTCACCGAGTTTAGTGAAAAACACATGCGTCCATTGCGCCGTCATCTTCAAATCGTGTTTCAGGACCCCTTTTCCTCGCTTTCGCCCAGAATGACCGTGCGGCAAATTATTGAAGAAGGTTTAAAACTGCACTTTCCGCAACTTGACGACCAGCAACGGCTGGAAAAAATTTATGCCGTTCTGCAGGAGGTTGGTTTGGATGATGATGTTTTATGGCGTTACCCACACGAGTTTTCCGGCGGTCAGCGCCAACGTATCGCCATTGCCCGTACCGTAATACTGGAGCCGGATATCATATTGCTGGACGAGCCAACCAGCGCACTCGATGTATCGGTACAAAAACAGGTGTTAGGTTTATTAGCCAGGCTACAGGAAAAGCACCAGCTCAGTTACCTGTTTATCAGCCACGATCTACGCGTAGTACGCGCCATGTCACATCGCGTTATTGTCATGCGGCATGGTCAGATAGTAGAGCAGGGCAATGTTGAAGACGTGTTTAATAATCCTCAGCATGAGTACACCCGTGAGTTGGCAGCGGCTTCTTTGTATCATTAACCCGTAAGCTTGGGGTGAGGCACGAACCCAAACAGTTTAACCAGTAAGATGTCGATTCATGAGACGTGGTACATAGCCTGCCCCGCGAAAGTAGAGGGATGTGGCGTTTACGAACCAAACGGGTAATTAATGGGTGATTTTGAGTTTTAAAAAACATTAACCCTTAGGACTCAGGATCAAATAACTTACGAAACTTAACTTGCCTTTTTGCTCCAGCTTGAATGATCTCAAATCGTTGCGTAGCGCAACTATGCGCCTTTTGAGATCATCCAATCTGAAACAAAAATTCGGCGTTAAGTTCCGCATCTTATTTAATCCTGAGTCCTTATCATGTTGACGCATGGATTGTAATAGCGATTGACAATCTATGCATCAAGAGCCATGATAAGTGATGATAAAACGTCAATTAGAGATCAAGTTACGTGAATTAGCTACGTATTATCCCGTGGTCGTTGTTACCGGTCCACGCCAGTCAGGAAAAACAACCCTTTGTCGTGCAACATTCCCTGATGCAGCATATATTTCGCTAGAGGCGTTAGACAACAGAGAATATGCACTAAATGATCCTAGAGGATTTTTAAATGAGTATGCTAATGGTGTCATTATTGATGAAGTACAACATGCACCAGATTTACTCAGTTATATGCACGGTGATGTCGATGCCAGATCTGATCCAGGTCGATTTATTCTCACTGGCTCACAACATTTTGGATTATCGCAGTCTATTTCACAATCATTGGCAGGTCGCTGTGGCATCCTTACACTATTACCCCCCAGCCGAGAAGAGCTGCTAGCCTTTGCTAATGCCCCCGATGAACTGTTTAGCACATTATGGAAAGGTGCTTACCCCAGGATTTATGATCAGAGTATCCCGCCTCAACAATGGCTGGCTGATTACGTTACAACTTATATTCAACGCGATGTGCGTCAGATTATTAAGGTAAGCGATCTGCAACATTTTTCAGGCTTTGTTAAACTTTGCGCTGGACGTACCGCGCAAGAAATAAACCTGACATCACTGGGCAGCGATGCAGGTATTAGCCATAACACCACACGCGCCTGGTTATCTATACTGGAAACCAGTTACATTATTCAGCAACTCCCCGCGTGGCATACAAACATAAGAAAACAAGTTATAAAAGCACCTAAACTGCATTTTCTCGATTCTGGATTAGTCTGTTATTTACTCGGAATCCGAGAACCAGAACAGCTTCGCCATCATCCATTACGCGGTGCTGTATTTGAAAGCTGGGTGGCATCAGAGGCGCATAAACTTCGTGTACACAATGGTGAGCAAGCGGATTGTTACCATTATAGAGAGGCTCGGGGTTTAGAAATTGACCTGATTATTGATAGTGGTAAACAGCTCAATGCCATCGAGATTAAATCAGGTGCAACCATCAATAAAGATTTCTTTAAAAACTTAAACAATTTTGCAAAATTCAAAAATAACGCTACCGACATCAAAAACATAACACAGCAACTGGTCTATGGTGGCGAAATCAGCCAGCAACGCTGCCACGTTAACTGTCTTTCATGGCGTGATGTAGCATCATTGATGACAGCATAAAACACAAAAAACAAAATGGAACAACTAACCGACCTTAAAGCCATCCTGCACTCGAAACGTGCCAACATTTATTATCTGGAAATGTGCCGCGTTATGCAAAAAGACGGGCGGGTTTTATATCTCACCGAAGAAAAGGCCGAAAAACAATACTGGAA
>CAZYCY010000133.1:0-6456 GCA_964646145.1 uncultured Thiotrichaceae bacterium | reverse complement strand
CTTTTCCAAAATTACGCTGAGTAGTTACAATAAAATTAAGATAAAATAAAAAATGGTTAAAGCATTAACAAGAATACAACATGGCTGGCATCATGATCCTTTTGAATTTTTGGGGGTTCATCCGGCGGGGTCGGGTTATGTCGTGCGTGCCTTTATGCCATCAGCAGAGAGCGTTGAGCTTGAAGGTGCGGGCGTCATGTTGCGTCGTGAAGGCAGCGATATTTTTGAAATTAGCATCAGCAAAAAACAAAAGGATGAGCTGGAGCAACATTACACTCTGAGATGGACTGAAAAAGGCTCGCGAGAGTCACATGCCATCATTTCCCCCTACAGTTTTCAGCCCTTACTCCGCGACTTTGATCTGAATCTGTTTGCCGCAGGTACCCATCTGCATATTTATCGTTTTCTTGGTGCACGGTTACAGCAGATTGACGGCATAGAAGGCTGCCTGTTTGCTGTTTGGGCACCAAACGTCAAACGCGTTAGTGTGGTGGGTGATTTTAATGGCTGGCATGGACTGCGCCACCCAATGCGTAGTCGTGGTGGTTCAGGCGTATGGGAATTATTTATACCAGGGCTGCATGCCATGGATAATTACAAGTATGAAATTCGCACTGATAATGATGAAGTCCTGCAAAAAACCGATCCTTATGCACGCTCCATGGGTAAACGTCCAGACACCACCAGCAAAATTGCTGCAACCGATGTTTATGACTGGGCAGATGACAAGTGGCTAAGTCATCGTCAGCAGTGGCAATGGCTACATCAGCCAATGTCGATCTATGAAATTCATGCAGGTTCGTGGCGACGCCATGAAGATGGATCTTTTTTGAGTTATACCGAATTAGCTGAACAGCTCATTCCTTATGTTAAAAAGCTGGGTTTCACTCACATCGAATTTTTACCGTTCACCGAACATCCACTGGATGAGTCCTGGGGTTACCAGGTTAGTGGCTATTATGCGCCGACAGCAAGACACGGCAGTGCTGATGAACTGCGCTATCTGATTGACACCGCGCATCAGAACGGTATTGGTATCATCCTCGACTGGGTGCCAGCACATTTTCCGCGTGATGAATTTGCGCTGGCACGTTTTACCGGCGAAGCCTGTTATGAATACGGTGATCCCAACAAGGGCGAACATCTCGACTGGGGGACATTAATTTTCAATTACAGCCGTAATGAAGTACGTAATTTTCTTATTGCCAATGCGGTGTACTGGATAGAAGAATTTCATATTGATGGTCTGCGCGTTGATGCAGTTGCTTCCATGCTGTATCTGGATTATTCGCGCGAACACGGTCAATGGTCACCCAATGTTCACGGCGGTCGTGAACATCTCGAAGCTATCGATTTTATAAAGAACCTGAACAACGTAGTACACGCTGAATTTCCCGGTGTGGTGACACTGGCAGAAGAGAGTACCGACTGGCCGATGGTGTCGCGTCCGACCGATACTGGCGGTCTTGGTTTCTCCATGAAATGGAACATGGGATGGATGCACGACACCTTGAGTTACGCCCAGACAGACCCGTTATACCGACGCTTTCACCAGAACCAGCTAACCTTCAGCCAGCTTTACGCTTACACTGAAAATTTTGTGCTGCCTTTATCACACGATGAAGTGGTGCACATGAAGCGCAGTATGCTTGATAAAATGCCGGGAGATGTCTGGCAGAAATTTGCCAACCTGCGTGTGTTGTACGCGTATCAATATGCTCACCCTGGCAAAAAACTGCTGTTTATGGGTGCTGAGTTTGGTCAATGGGACGAATGGAGTGAGTCTCAACAGTTGCACTGGGAAATCGCAGGCATGGATAAACACGCAGGCCTGTTCAATGAAATATGTGACCTTAACAAACTTTACTGTGAGAACCCAGCCATGCACGTTCACGACTTTGACAGCCAGGGTTTCCAGTGGTTAAGTTGTGATGATGTTGACAACTCTGTACTGGCCTTTATCCGTCGCGCCAAGTTTAATGCAGTAATATGTGTGTTTAATTTTACCCCGAAACCGCTGGAAGACTATATTATTGGTGTACCCGAAGCAGGCACATATAAAGAAATATTCAATTCTGATGCTGCCTGGTATGGTGGCAATGATATCGGCAATAGTGGTGAGATCAACAGTCAACAACAAGTAGAGCATGATTTTGAACAAGTTCTGTCAATCACTATTCCACCCCTGGCTGCCCTGTTTTTACAAAAGGTGAACATTTGAATATTTTGTTTGCGTCCAGTGAGGCTTTTCCTCTGGTTAAAACGGGCGGTCTTGGTGATGTTACACACGCTCTGCCGATTGCCTTGAACCGGTTAGGTGATGATGTCAGACTGGTATTGCCAGCATACAGAGATGTGCTGGCAGCAATGGATTTATTAACAGAGCTGGGTTATTGGGATTTACCCGGTGCAGGCGTTACTCACCGGGTGCGTGTATTGCAGGCGCATTACACAAACCTGGATGATGGATTGGAAGAATCACTATACCTGATTGACGTGCCGGCATTGTTTGACCGATCCGGTAACCCTTATGTGCACCCAGACGGTTATGACTGGCCCGATAACGCAGAACGTTTTACCGTATTCAGCCGTGCGGTTGCACAGATGGCAAAAGGCATACCCGGCACCGACTGGAAGCCTGATGTGGTGCATTGCAATGACTGGCAAACTGGGCTGGTGCCTGCTTTTTTAAGCACGTTTCATCCACGCCCCAGAAGTGTTTTTACCATCCACAACCTGGCGTATAGTGGCTATTTTTTACAAACTGATTTTAATATACTGAATTTCCCCCCCGAGTGGTGGTCACCTGACTATGTTGAGTTTTATGGTGGTTTTTCTATGTTAAAGGCAGGCTTAGTGTTTGCAGATCAGGTCACCACAGTTAGCCCAACCTATGCCAGAGAAATATGCACACCACAATTTGGTTATCGGCTTGAAGGCGTGTTGCAACATCTGGGCGACAGACTCATAGGAATTCTTAATGGCATTGATCTTGACACCTGGAATCCAGAGACTGACAATCACCTTGTGCAAAAATACAGCGTCAAAAACAGGCGGCAATGGCTTAGTGCTAAAGCGGCAAACAAACAGCATTTATTAAACAAGGCCGGTCTTCCCAGTGACGAATTAAGCGGCAAAGCACCTTTGTTGGGTTTTGTTGGCAGGCTGGTTGAACAAAAAGGACTGGACATGATTACCAGTATGTTGCCTGAGCTTTTTGCCAGCACCAATGCGGTGATGATTGTGCTGGGTTCTGGTGATAGTTTTTATGAAGCTCAGCTAAAACTACTGGCTGACAAATATCCGACAAGGTTGCATGTTCATATCGGTTATTTTGAAGATTTAGCGCATCAGGTTGAGGCGGGCAGTGATCTTTTTATTATGCCATCGCACTTTGAACCCTGTGGTCTGAACCAGATGTACAGCCTGCGTTATGGCACACCACCTGTAGTCAGTTTTACTGGTGGTCTGGTCGATACGGTAACGGATGCCACAGCAACAACACTGCAAGATAAAACAGCAAATGGATTTGTGTTTAAAGAGCTCAATGCACAAACTTTGTTGTTGACAATCAAACGCGCATTGGTCTTGTATGAAAAACCAGAACAATGGCAACAGATTTGTGAAACCGCGATGGAGCAGGAGCTGGGCTGGGAGAACAGTGCTAAAAAATATCAGCAGTTGTACAGAGGCTTGGGGAGCACATTGTAAGCTTTATGTTGAACCTAAAAAAATCAGTTGAACCTACTGCGGATGTCTAATGCACTGAATCTTAACGACTTTCCAGAACATATTGAACTCACCGTATGGGTGATACGCTTTCCTCCAATATAACCTGTAAAGTCGTTAATCTTCAGCACCTTAGTCATCCTCGCTACGATTCAACTGATTTTTCTAGGTTGAACGTTACAAAACAAAAAAACAACTATGTCAAAAAAAAACTGGGTAGACACAAGTAAAATTCCAGAAATGGAACCACTGCAAGAAGACAGTCGCTCACTGTCGGAAGGCTTTCACCGCTATCTTAGAAATCACCTTGGTCATTTTCTTAGTTGCGTACCATTTTATATTTACGAAGCCATGTCATTGACCATCCGTGACCGTATCATGACACGATGGAGTGCTACCTGGCAGCGGCACAAGCAACCTGGTGTTCGCAAAACCTATTATATGTCACTGGAATTTCTGATTGGTCGCGCCCTGGGTAATCATTTGCTTAACCTGGATATCGAAAAAGAAACTCGCGAAGCATTGCATCATTTTTCGGTTGAGTTGGAAGACCTGATGGCAGAAGAGCCTGATGCAGGTCTGGGAAATGGTGGTCTTGGCAGACTGGCAGCCTGTTTCATGGACAGTTGTGCCACACTGCAACTACCCGTGATCGGTTATGGTATTCGCTATGAATACGGCATGTTCTTGCAGCATATAGAAAAAGGTTATCAGGTAGAAGAGCCGGATCACTGGTTGCGCGATGGCAACCCGTGGGAAGTGGCAAGATCCGAATATGAACAAACCATTCATTTTGGCGGCCGCACTGAGCACTTCCAGGATTCAAACGGTATTGATCGAGTGCGTTGGCTAGAGACCAATGATGTTATTGCCATCCCCTATGATGTGCCTGTTTCCGGTTATCGTAATGAAACCATCAACACCTTAAGGTTATGGAAAGCAACTGCGACCAATGTGTTTAATCTGGATGATTTTAATGCCGGCAGTTATTCAGACGCAGTAGAAGCTAAAAATGATGCCGAACATATCTCAATGGTACTGTATCCAAATGATGCCAGCGAAAATGGTAAGGAATTACGATTGCGGCAACAGTATTTTCTTGCCTCTGCCAGTATCAAAGATGTAATACGGCTGTGGGAAGAAACGGATGGAACGGACTACTCGCACTTTGCAGAGTTTAATGTATTTCAGATGAATGACACGCATCCAACCATTGCGGTTGCTGAATTGATGCGCATACTCATGGATGAAAAATATTTAGACTGGCAGTCAGCATGGAAAATTACCACAAAAACCATGGCATATACCAACCATACCTTATTGCCAGAAGCACTGGAACGCTGGTCGGTGTCGTTGATGGAGCGATTACTGCCCAGATTGATGGAAATCATCTATCAAATCAATAAAATATTTTTGCATGAGGTTGCACTCAGGTGGCCGGGCGATACAGACCGGCAGACAAGAATGTCAATCATCGAAGAGAATGACCATAAGCAGGTGCGCATGGCTTATCTCGCCATCGTTGGTAGTTTTTCGGTGAATGGTGTCGCGCGTTTACATTCCGAACTATTGTGTGATGGTTTGTTTAAAGATTTCTATGAATTATGGCCGCAGAAGTTTAATAACAAAACCAATGGTGTTACCCCAAGACGCTGGATAGCAAGAGCCAATCCAAAAATGAGTGCCTTGATTACTGAGCATATCGGTGATGAATGGGTTGCTGATCTGAGCCATATTCATCATCTGAAAACCTACGCCAGTGACGATAATCAGGGTTTTCAGCAGCGGTGGTTTGAGGTTAAACAGGCAAATAAAAAACGATTGGCTGAGCTGGTTTTTGAGACCAGTGGAGTTGAGTTTAATAGCGATGCAATGTTTGATGTTCAGGTGAAACGCATTCATGAATACAAACGTCAACTGCTTAATGTATTACATGTTATCCATCTATACATTCGCATAAAAAATGGCGACACCGAAAACTGGACACAGCGCAATGTGTTAATCGGTGGCAAGGCAGCGCCGGGTTACCACATGGCAAAATTGCTGATAAAGCTGGTTAACAATGTGGCAGAAATTGTTAATGGTGATCCTGATGTGAATGCAAAATTAAAGCTGGCATTTTTACCCAATTTTAATGTTTCTGCGATGGAGATTATTGCTCCCGGCACAGATTTGTCTGAACAAATTTCGACAGCGGGTAAAGAAGCATCGGGTACCGGCAACATGAAATTTATGATGAATGGCGCGCTCACTATCGGTACTTATGATGGCGCAAACATCGAAATACTTGAACACGTTGGTGAGGAAAACTTCTTTCTGTTTGGTTTAAAGGAAGACGAAGTGGAAGCCATGCAGCATCACTATGAGCCGCAAAGTTTTATTGATAGTGATGCCGACCTTCAGGCGGTTATGCAGTTGCTGGAAAGCGGACATTTTAACCTGTTCGAGCCCGATATATTTCACGACATCATCGCCTCAATACGCAGCCCGCATGATAACTGGATGACGCTTGCCGATTTCCGCAGTTATATTGATGCACAGGAACAAGCGGCAAACTGTTATCATGACCGGCAAAGCTGGATACGCAAAAGCATCCTGAACACAGCCAGCAGCGGGTATTTTTCAACAGACCGAACCATGCAGGAATACAATGAAGATATCTGGAAACTTTAGCATGAGCATTTTGCCTGTGCAGAAAAATAGAAGTGTTTCGAGATGCTAACCGCC
>CAZYCY010000132.1:0-6537 GCA_964646145.1 uncultured Thiotrichaceae bacterium | reverse complement strand
TCATCAGCAATCTGAGGGCACAAGTTAGCGGGCAACTAAAATTTGGCACCAGCCATCATATCGGCCTGTATCGACTACCGCCAATACTACGCCGCTACACCGAACAACACCCTGATGTCGAACTGGATATTCAGTTCATGGATTCTGAACAGGCAGGCGCACTCATTCTACAAGGCAGTATAGAACTGGCGTTAATCACTCTGCCCGATAATATTGAAAAACCATTAACAACAATACCCGTGTGGACAGACCACATGCATTGCGTTACTGCCAAAAACCACGCACTAACAAAACAAAAAAACCTCAGTGCAAAACAATTATCACAATACGGCGTAATATTACAGTCGCACAGCACACATACCCGTAACATCATTGACCGTGCTTTAAAGCTGGATGCCAGTATTAAAATCATCATGGAATCCAATTATCTGGAAACCATTAAAGCCATGATTCAACATGGTTTAGGATGGGGCGTGCTACCCGAATCAATGATTGACGATTCACTGTATAAACTAACTATCAAGGGGGTGAAAATGCAACGTCATCTGGGTCTGTTACTGCATCATTCAAGAACGCTATCGAGTGCGGCTAATGCATTACTAGGAACACTAAAGGATCACGGATTTTAGTTATAAGCGCATTCGCGCCTTTATGAAAAGTAGAAAGCCCCTTATAAAGGGGCTTTCGTTAATGCATCAGAATCAATACTGCCTTATTTAAGACGAAAGTTATCCAGTAAAATTGCCGTATCAAAAATATCATCCCCAGCATCCTCGATTACAATTCTGTATGAACCAGAACCACTTGTTACGGAAATTGTTCTGTTTACTGGCTTCCAACCTGTTTGGCCGACAGTATCGTCTCCACCTTCAAAATGAATGCCACTAACAGGTGAAAAGCTAGAACTATTGATTGACTCCTGCGCCAAAATTGTTTCCGAGCCATCTGGAGCAATCAGCTTAATAGTTACACTATCATTAAAAATTGAACCTACAAACTCTGGATACTCTTCGCTGACAAAGTTATACCAGAACTTTATCGTAAAATAGGAATCTGCTACAAAGTTCAACTCTTTGCTCAAGGTTGCTGCAACTTGATTCCCTGCCGGTCCCGTTGAACAAAATGCCATTTTCTTGCCAGATTTAGGCAATATAGGGCCTAGCTGCGTTTTTGGGCTACAAGTGCCTTCATGCTGCCATCCTTCAAGGCCTAGCTCAAAATCGCCATTAAAGAATGCCTCAAATGCATCAATGCGTTTTCCAATTCCTTTACCTTTCAACCCTGGCGCATCAAAGGCCGTATCCAGCAGACGTTGCTTAACCTGTGCAGCACTCCATCCTGGATGCTGATTCCAGATCACCCGTGCGACACCTGCTACTAATGGTGCCGCCATGCTAGTACCGCTTTTTGAAGTTGTTCCGCCTTCAAATTTTGTAGATAAAACATTTTCACCCGGAGCAGCAATGTCAACCCAACTGCCAAAATTACTGAAACTCGATCTGGTGTCTGAGGGTGAAGAGCTGCCAACGCAAAATACATTTGTATTAGCGCAAGGATACATCTTTTTATTAAGACCAATCCAGACTCCCTCCTCACCATTACCAGCTGCTGCAACAATAATTTTAGTGCCCATTTCTTTTGTATTCATAACCTTTTCAATCTCACCGGCAGCCAGCTCCCCGTATGCGCCTAAACTTATATTAACTACGGAAGCCTTACTTGCCGCATATTGTATGGCCGCCGCCAATTCTTCCAGTGAACCGCCCAGTGAACCGCCTAATGCTCTTATCGCATAGATCTTGCTATTAGCCACTCCCGCAACATCTTGACCATTGTTAATGATTGCTGCAGCAATACCAGCAACGTGAGTTCCATGCCCAGGTTCACATTGCTTAGGTCTACATTCGTATTCATCCATAGGATCATCATCATTTGAGACGAAGTCCCAACCTTTAATTACATTCAAGTCGGTATGATTATAGTCAACACCAGTATCTACAACAGCAATATTATTGCCGCCTTTTGCTAATAACCAGATTTCATCCACTCTTGAAATTTTCATGTTGTTTAGTGAACCTTTGTCAGGGTCGTTTGGATAAACTACACTGCCAATGCTGGTTTGCGTTGACATTCCAGCAGATTCAACCTCGGAACGCACACGATAGTCCTCGATTAGCCTTTCCAGTTCTGACAAGGTTTTCGCTTCATCAAATCCAATTTGAATAATATTATGATTTGGAATACTACCAATAATGCTTCCTCCAACCTGACTGACGATGTTTTTTATTTGAGAGGACAAAATGCCTTCTTTAAAGATAACCACAATACGATCAGAAAATACCCTAATCAATGGATCATCAGTTTCAATTATCGTATCAGGGTTAGAAACAGCCGTAGTTATTGGGAAATCTACAACGGCTAAATGCGACACAGTAGAATAGGCTGTTTGAGTTCCATCAAAAAAGGAAACTCGGTAATATTTTTTGCCTTCTGCATTTGAACTAACTGAAAAGGTCGCACCATACATTGCGTCATTTGCACTAACATCGCCATCTAAGCCGTTATTAAATAGCAGCCCCACTGTTTTAATAACATTACCAGCGCTATCAGTTTCTTCAAGGGTTAGATGCTCTGGTGCATTATTTTCTTCAATATTTAGCTGGACACTAAAAAATATTTCTTCCACCTGGTTTACCCGTATTCCAACAGGCCACATCAGTGGTGGATTTAAAATATAAGCCACATGATTCAACGGCAATACGGTGATAACCGTGTCTTTTGTCGCCATATCTCCAGTCTCAAGAATTGTTGCGGTCGTTGTTAAGATATATTGCCCTGCTGAAAGGGCAGACAACACGCCATTTACAACCCAGTCCATTGTAACCGTGCTGCTCCATGATGCTGGCGCAGTGGTAATAATTTGTATGCCACCAGCAGGTGAAATCTGTTGGCTAAATACAATTGTCTTGTTGCTGGTGTCTATCGCTTTATAGATAACAGTATATGATTTATTAAGACTCTCGCCTTCCCCAATAACCAAATCAGTTGTTCCAACATCAATAGATATCGGTTTAATAGCTTCAAAGCTCCAGCTTAAGTAATCTGAGTTAAAGGGTATTCTTCGATCTATACGAATGGTGAAAGTATCATTGCTGGTTGTCGCTATGCCTTCTGGAAGATCACCAATAGCGACAATATTTTCGATGATTTGTACAGATGCGTTCGTGCTACTTACCGTAGCCCTTACGTTGCTTG
This sequence comes from uncultured Thiotrichaceae bacterium, assembly GCA_964646145.1. GTDB lineage: Bacteria > Pseudomonadota > Gammaproteobacteria > SZUA-229 > SZUA-229. The sequence goes on along the minus strand of CAZYCY010000132.1, from coordinate 3,282 downwards.
CAGCAGAACCATTATTTATAAAGCTGGCTTTATAGGTATAGTCAAATATTGTTCTTCCTGAACGACTCTTACTAACAAGCTCCATTGACGTTGTCTCAACATTAACAACTGGTGCCGCATAGGCTGCAACACTATGAAAAAAAAATACCGCCACGCACACACTTAAAGATACCACCACGCTAATACTGCTTTTCAGAACTGTGCTATTCATAATCTATTTCCTTAATATTAATTATTACAGGCAGTTAAAGTTTTTCTTCTACAAAAAACAAGACCCACCAAGCCTAATGCAAGCAAAGCAATTATTGATGGCTCAGATACCGAAGCCACTACCAGACTTGTTTGACCAGAGTCTATGGCGGTAAATGTTGAGGGGTCAATAATCTCAAACAGTTGACTCATCGGTGTGGCTCCACCCAACCAATCAAAACTGACTGTAAATCCGGCTAATAAATCACCACTTGATATTCCAGCACCCAATGCAAGCACATCATAAAAACCATCATCAGGAATGCTTGCGTCTGGCTGAATTACAAGCGGATCCCAATCAGTTGGCGTGGAAACAACGGAAACATTCTCATAGAAACCAAGATCAAACCAGATAGTAAATTGATCAATTGGTGACACTAATGCGTCATTACTTATAGTGTATTCAGCTTGCCACGTATTCCCACTCAGGCTTGTTAAATCAGTGGTAATAATGGTTGCTGACGCTGATAAAGGGAATAGCAACGTGAAAATTGCTAATAAAAACAGTTTCTTCATTCTCATTTCTCCATTTTTTTCATTAAATTTGCTTTGTTACATTTTGCGGTTCAGGCTTATATTCACCCAACACCATGCATGCATAAATTTACAGCAATAATTATGCCAATTACCCCCCCCCTTACATTTCAAACACATAGCAGAATATTAATATATAAGCAATTATTAAAATGTAAGGATTATCGACAGCTATGGGTTGGCACATTGTGCATTTTTAGAACTTTTTTCAGGTCTGATTGACTACCAGGCGACAATTAATAGCGGTTTCTGTTTTTAAATTACCATGGCTTATGTGATTGTTTTCAAACATTATTTTTTTATGTTTGTTGGCTGATATCGGCATCATACAGGTGATAACCCACTGGATTTAAAACACTTTTTAAGGCAAAGATCAAACCGTTAAAAATATTGACACCAGTTGCAAGCAAGGAGTTAATCATTTCTCTATATTTGCTGTGCGCCTATCTTGAAAAACGCCATTTGTGGTGTGATACTCTTCGTACTCAAGAATACCCGTTTAGAGTACGTAGGTTTTCGTCAATGGCAAGGCGCAAAGATGCAGTAATAGTGGGCTATTGCAAGGCTTTGTAACGCAGCCATTGGCGAAAAGATGCGTGCTATAAATGGGTATTCTTGAGTACGAAGAGTATATACTCACGTTAATTATCAATATTCCTTTTAGGTTTCTGTTATGACAGTCATTACTTTTGACACGCTTGAATATTCAACCTAGAAAAATCAGTTGAATCGTAGCGAGGATGACTAAGGCTTGATTATGCCTTTAGCTCCCATAAAAATAGCTGCACACTTACTTAAGCTCAACAACCATCAAGGATTACGACCGTTTATTACGATTTTAACTATTAATGAATTTTTTCTATTAAATACAAAGGATTATCGTAGCATACGGGAGCTAAAGGCATAATCAAGGACTAAGGTGCTGAAGATTAACGACTTTACAGGTTATATTGGAGGAAAGCGTATCACCCATACGGTGAGTTCAATATGTTCTGGAAAGTCGTTAAGATTCAGTGCATTAGACATCCGCAGTAGGTTCAACTGATTTTTTTAGGTTCAAAGAACCTGGAGGCTAAAGGTTTCACGGTTGAACAGGCAGAGGCTTTGGCATTTGAAAATAAACGCGTATTTAGAGACCTCAGCATAAGTCAGGTGCAAAGAAAAATGAGATGGTTTTTTCAAGATTTTTGGCAAAATTGAGTGTAATAGTGTGCTATTGCGCGATATTTTGACAGAAATATTGGAAATAATTAGCCGTTTTAATTTGTGCTTGAGTTATGCTGAGGTCTCATTTAATGAGTTTGCTGAAAATCAACTAGCGACCAAAGCTGACATGCTCACGGTTAAAGAAGAACTAAAAGCGGATATTAACCGCCTGGATAAAGAACTTGCCGTTATCAAATGGGTAAGCTTTGCTACTTTTGCCATGGTTTCTGCGGGTTTTATAAAACTTTTTTGGCATTGTTAAATAAGCATAGCTGGTTTATCTATATAGTCGTCTGTGGTCATGGATGACCGCAGTCGAGCGACACAGGATGTGCTTGGGCGTGCTATATAGATGAACCAGCTATGCTTATTTAACAATGCCACTTTTTTTTACTTAGCGCTAATATTTCTACGGGTATCTCTTAACATCTTACCTAAATCCTGCAAGTGATTGTGCATATCAGAGTGCAAGCACTTGCAGGATTTATGTCTTAACTCATCTTTCGATTTCATCGAAAGTATTTCCTTATATATCAAGGAGATAGATGTTTTGAGACACTTCTTATGGCACTACAGATTGCATTTTTTTCGTAACTCGTTGAATTTGTAAGACAGAGGCTTATTGAATCAGATTTCTAGCAATTGTCAATGCCAAAAAAGGCGATTATGGCACTACTTTTTGCTCGAAAAACATTAACTAATTGTTTTTATTAAGAATAATTTTTATTAAAAAATGAGAATCAACAACTTACGAGGTTTTTTAGTAAAAATGATGCTGAAAAATCGAAAGATGGGTTAAATTAATGATTCCATCCTTTGCTTCGCCTACCTGCTACAGGCAGGTGAACGGCACTTCCGTGTGCCACTACTCTGCGTTCATCTGCGGATAAATAAACTTCCAGACGATGGCCAATGCCAACAGCGTGCAACAGGCGGCAAACACAAACAACACGCCCGCGCCCCACTGATCCCACAACAAGCCGCTGACCAGGCTACCTACCGCCACGCCCGCACCAAAACTTACACTGGCGTATAAAGCCTGCCCCCTGCCTTGATGGCTACCTGTGAAATAGTTATGCACCAGAGAAATACCAACTGCGTGAAACATGCCAAAGGAAAAGGCATGAATCAACTGGGCAAAAAATAACATGGATAAATCATCAACAAAAAAACCAATGATTAACCAGCGTATTGTAGTCAGCAATAAAGTAACGATAAGCAATCTTCGCGCACCAAAAACAGGCAGTAAACGATGCATTAGCAGAAAGATTATCACTTCAGCAAGCACGCCCA
>CAZYCY010000131.1:0-6547 GCA_964646145.1 uncultured Thiotrichaceae bacterium | reverse complement strand
CTGTCAAGTGTTTTTTTAATTATTTTGCGATTGCCACGGGTTATTGAGAAGTTACTGCGGTTATAGTTAATCTGTTGCATCTTACCAGTCCTTTAAAAAGAAATTGACAACACCAGTAGTTTCTTCAACAATCGCTCTGAAAACGTGTCAAGCTATTTTTTAATTAATTTTACGCTGAGTAGTTACCAAAACTTTATTTCAAAGCCCCCTGAAAGCCTTATATATTACCGATTTCTATTTGAGCGGGAACTGCTGGATACTTGACCCGTTTCTCGTTTCTGGCAAAAAATACGAAACTTGTTTCAAAGTTTTTTAATTCCGCATTGGGAAGCCATGTATCTGGGTATAGCCAATGACCTTAAGCCGACGACTATTCTGACATAGCGGTCCTTACAATACGTCGTAATCAACTGACCATGACTGAATGGTTCGAGGTGAGGTTTTTCAGGGTAGAGCCAGGCCGAGCAATAAAACAAGCAATGACTGCTACAGCTTTCTGCCCCCTGAAGATTTTATGATTTGAATAATGGCTCGATTCAGTGTTCAAAATTATTTTGGCGGGAGCGGCTGTATAATCAATTTATTTCTTGACAAGCCCTAACTACTTACAATACTCTAAAAGCTGGAGTGATTTTCAATTTACGGGCAGCTTTACAGAATTGCGTATCAAAAGTTTGAAATATACTTTCTCCACAAATACAAAGATGTATCGCATCCGCAAAATCCGCACCTAGTTTATACCACTCAAGAGCATGGGCAACTTCAACTGCATTTTCAATAATCAAATTTTTGGTTATCAATGTACTTGCAAAGTAATTGGCAATTTCAGGACGTGAATTTTTATATACAGAACGTAATACCCATTCCGTTTCTAAAAGGATAGTTCGAGAAACAAAGACCTCATTTGAGTTGAGTAGTTGCTCAGCAATTTCTGCTTGCTCTTCGTCGTCATTCACAGCGAGACGTACCAGTAAATTTGTATCAAAAGCTATCATTAGCATACTCTACTGGTTTACATAGTTGCTCTGTTGAAACTGTTTTACCTTTATGTTGCAAAAAACCTCTTAAAGATTTTGCTGGTTGTAGCTTTTCTTTAAGTGGTTTTGTCTGCAACAGAACACCATGCTCTGTTGTTAATAAAACCAGCTCTACACCAACATCCCAATGTAGTGAATCACGTACATCTTTTGGTATTACAACTTGTCCCTTGCTCGATAATTTTACTGTTGCGGCTAACATATCTTGCACCTCGGTAAGACTGACAGTAAGAACATGTATTATGACCAGGATAGTCACATGGATCAAGTTTAATTTCTAACAAACACGGGGTGTGCGACTGAGCAAGGTCGATAATTCAAGGAGCAATACGAAAAATCAATTACTCTGACCCCATTGGTTTATTGGTTTAGACCCCATTGGTTTAACAGTCAATATGATACTTGACCCGTTTCTTGACCCGTTTCTCCCGTTTCTCCAAAAATAGCCTGCCCGGAAGAAATCGCCTATCGCCAATGCTGGATAGATATTGATAAGCTGTCCGCCTTAGCTCAACCACTGAAAAAAATGGCTACGGTCAGTACTTGCTACAAGTTATTAACGAAGTGGCTGGTTGATATGAAAACATTTGCAAAACTGTTGATAAAACAAAGCTTGCCGCAAGAGTAAGTTGTTGACTAAAGACAATGAAATCATTAAAAGTATTCACTTTGCAGTATAATCATCGGCTATGAGAAGGTTTCAAGACAAACCCTGCAGTGATAAGGCAAGTAAACTATCAGCAGAAATTACAAAGGTGTCGGATTACCTGAAAAAGCGGGACGATATTAAACAGGCAGTTCTGTTCGGCTCGCTGGTCACAGGTCGTATCCGGCAAGATAGTGATATTGATATTGCTATTGAAAAAAAGCACGCGTTGAGCGCCAGGGGAAAAGCGGAGCTGATCGAGCAACTAGCCCTGATTACTGGCAGGGCAGTTGACCTGGTTGATCTAAAAACTGCCGGTGAGCCAATCCTCGGCCAGATCATTAACCATGGCGTACGCCTGCTTGGTACGGATGCCGATTTTTCTGAAACGGCACTGAAACATCTTTATGCTCAGGCTGACTTTGTTCCCTATATCGAACGCACACTGAAAGAACGCCGTCACCAATGGCTGGATGACTGATGGCTCAGCAGATCATCGCAAACAAAATCGAATCTCTTCGCCGCTGCCTGGCGCGTGTAGAGCAACGATGCCCACAAAGCGTAGATGAGTTACTCAATGATATTGACGCACAGGACGTTCTCACCCTGAACCTTTCCCGAGCCATCCAGCTCTGTGTCGATATTGCGTTGCATATTTTGTCCTCCAGTAATCAGACCATACCGCAAACCATGGCAGAGGCTTTTACAGGTCTTGAAGAAGAAGGCGTTATTAGTGCGAATATTGCAGAGAAAATGAAAAAAGCTGTCGGTTTCAGGAATATTGCGATACATGAATACAGGCAAATCAACTGGCTCATTGTCTATGCGATTGCCACCGAACGCCTGGTTGACTTCAAGACATTTGCCCGGCGAGTTTCACAACTGCTTGAGGGTTAACCCCTGGAGTAGCGTACGTGCACATTTATCTGGAAAAAACGAATTAGGTCTTGTTGATGTAGATAAGCTACTAAACCTTGTTGGTGACTGGAAAAGTTATTTATTAGAGGCTCAAATAAATTCTATTGAAGAATTTGAGAAACACGAAAGAACGGGACGACCGCTAGGAAGTGAAAGTTTTATTGAAATGACGGAATTATTACTTAATCGTGACTTGAAAAAGAAAAAGCCTGGCCCAAAGGTGAAAAGTGATAATTAAGTATTGTGTCCCCCGAACTGCCCAAAATGAACTGCCTTGGCAGGTTGAACTTGCGTAATGCCATGAATCAATATTAAAATGTAAAGTTTTTATGGGTAAAATAGGGTTTGATGTGGGGCAGCAAAGAAAAATAAATTTAGTCCTTTCTTCTATCAGTCGAGCAATTAGTGTACTCATGGTGTTTGGTACGCGACCAGAAGCAATAAAAATGGCTCCATTAGTGCATGCTTTGGTAAGTGATGAGCGTTTTGATTTCAAGCTCTGTGTAACTGCCCAGCACCGGGAAATGCTTGATCAAGTGCTGGATTTGTTTGAGATAAAACCAGATTTTGACCTGGATATTATGAGTCCTGGTCAGACCCTATCTGATGTAACAAGCAAAATTCTTAAAGGGATGGATGAAGTACTTGAGAACTTCAAGCCAGACGTATTACTTGTTCATGGTGATACAGCAACCACCTTTGCAGCGGCGTTAGCAGCTTACTACCAGAAAATACCGGTCGGTCATGTTGAAGCTGGATTGAGGACTGGGAATCTTTACTCGCCGTGGCCAGAGGAGGCTAACCGCAAGCTTACAGGTGCTATTACTCGTTATCATTTTGCACCTACAGAAACTGCAAGCCTTAATCTAAGGACTGAATCAGTGCCCGATGAGCATATCATTGTTACTGGTAATACAGTGATTGATGCGCTGTTTTGGGTGTGTGACAAGATTGATCAAGACCATGGGCTTGCTAGTCAGTTGGCATCCCTGTACCCATTTCTTGATCCGGATAGAAAACTGATACTGGTGACCGGGCATCGCCGGGAAAGTTTTGGTGGTGGTTTCGAGCGTATTTGTGAGGCACTTAGAGCAATTGCGGTAGAGTACCCGAATTGCCAGGTTCTATATCCAGTACATCTGAACCCTAATGTCCAGCAGCCAGTTAAACGCTTACTTCAAAATATCGATAATATTTACCTGATTGCACCTCAGGACTACCTGCCTTTTGTTTATTTAATGAAACGTGCACATATTATTTTGACAGACTCCGGTGGTGTTCAGGAAGAAGCTCCCTCACTGGGCAAGCCTGTTCTGGTGATGCGAGATACAACCGAAAGACCAGAAGCGGTAGATGCTGGCACGGTTAAGTTGGTGGGTACCGTTGTTGATAAAATTACCAGCGAGATTAAACAGCTGATGGATAATGAAGAATGCTACCGTCGCATGAGTGAGGCGCATAATCCTTATGGGGACGGCAATGCCTGCCAGCGAATTTTGAATGCTCTGATCGTGAATTATGATAAAGAAAGTGTGGATACCACAAAAAAATGAAGCATAAAGAAAGTGTATCTATTTTTACAGAGGAAATATAAATGCCATTTAATACTATTTCGGTTGTTGGTTTGGGGTATATAGGTCTGCCCACTGCTGCAGTAATTGCTTCGAGAAGAACAAAAGTGATTGGTGTAGATATTAGTCAGCATACTGTTAATACGATCAATCAAGGAAAGGTACACATTGTTGAGCCTGAATTAGATATGGTGGTACATGCTGCGGTAACAGAAGGCTTCCTGAGAGCCTCCATAATACCGGAACCAGCAGATGCCTTTCTTATAGCCGTGCCTACCCCGCTTAAGGGCGACCATGCACCTGATCTTAGCTATATTGAATCGGCAAGCAAATCAATTGCGCTAGTTCTTAAAAAAGGTGATCTGGTGATTTTGGAATCGACTTCGCCAGTCGGAACAACCGAACAAATGGCTGCCTGGCTGGCAGAAGCCCGATTAGATTTAACGTTCCCACAAACTCATGGTGAAAGTTCCGATATCCGTATCGCCCACTGTCCAGAGCGAGTGCTACCCGGCCACGTTATTCGCGAACTGGTAGAAAATGACCGGGTAATAGGCGGTATGACATCAAAATGTTCTGAATCAGCGGTCAGCCTGTATAAAATATTTGTTGAAGCGGAATGTGTGGCTACTAATGTGCGCACTGCCGAAATGGTGAAGCTGGCTGAAAACAGTTTTCGTGACGTGAATATAGCCTTTGCTAACGAGCTATCCATAATTTGTGACAAATTAAAAATAGACGTATGGGAACTTATTCGTTTGGCTAATCGACATCCGCGTGTAAATATTCTCCAGCCAGGACCTGGTGTGGGCGGTCATTGCATCGCAGTAGACCCATGGTTTATTGTCAACAAAACCCCCAAAGAAGCAAAACTGATACGCAGCGCACGTGAAGTCAACGATAGCAAGCCAAAAGTTGTGGTTGGTATCATTATAGCGCATGCAGAAAAGTTAAAGACAAAACAAATTGTTTGTCTCGGTGCAGCCTTTAAACCAGATATTGATGATTTGCGCGAAAGCCCAGCGTTAAAAATTATCCTCAAGCTGATACATATAGGATATAGCATAAAACTTGTAGAGCCCAATATTGATACACTGCCTGAATTATTGAATGTGGCTGAATGTCAGCTTGTTTCTCTTGAAACAGTTCTTGAGGAGAGAAAGGAACAGGTAATTTCTGTACTGGTTGCCCACAAAGAATTTACATCATCTGAAGCACTTTGTATGAAAATACCGTTAGATTTTTGTGGTGCCCAGGTTGAAAATATTAAACATGTCTAATACCAGTACACAGAGAAAAAAAGCGACTAAAAAGAACATTATACGAAGGTCCAAGAATGTTGTTACATTGATTAATGATTTTGGGAAATATAAAATATTTCTTCCCAATGCCAGTACGGATTATATTCAGAAAAAAATCAGTACCGAAAAGCAACCCTATGAACTATCGATGCTTCAAGATATTCAGGGGCGGCTTGAGCCGAATGATCTGGTACTCGATATTGGTGCAAATATCGGTAATCATACACTTTATCTTGCCGCTGCAACAGGCTGTAAAGTTATCGCATTCGAACCTAATAAAAACCTGGCAGAGGCTTTACTTTCAAGCATTGAACTGAATGATTTTTCAGAATGTGTCACTGTCCACACTCTCGGGTTAGGCAAGAAGAGAACCAAGGGACATTTTTCACATGAAATACCTGACAACCTCGGTGCGCAGGATATAGTGCTGGGTACGGGCGACATCCAAGTGATGCCACTGGATAGTTTTGAATTTGATCAACCGGTAAAATTACTCAAGATAGATGTAGAAGGCATGGAGCTACCAGTTTTACAAGGAGGGGAAGCTGTACTGCGCAAAGACCGCCCGCTGATTTATGTAGAGTGTCAGGCAGAGAATGACTTTCAAAAAATTGCCAATTGGCTAGAAAAACTCAACTATAGCTATTGGGATACATTCAACGCCACACCAACCCATTTATTCCTTCCTAATGAGCAAGTAGACCTTGAGCATCGTGTTTCACGCTTACAGTTAAAAACTGTGCAGGATACTTATCAATCCAAAATTCAGTTAACAGATATACGCACCAAACTGGACAATGCCAATCATAAATATCGAGATGCACAAGAACGAATCTCAACATTAAAAGAAGATTTGGCGAAATCAGTTACCGAGCAGGAAGCAGAAGCCAGGGTAACTGTAGAGCTGCGGAAGCAGTTAGCAAAAGCCAGTCAGGAAAATCGAGATGCACAAGATCGAATCTCAGCATTAAAAGAAGATTTAGCGAAATCAGTTACCGGGCAGGAAGCAGAAAGCAGGATAACTGTAGAGCTGCGGGAGCAGTTAGCAAAAGCCAGTCAGGAAAATCGAGATAC
>CAZYCY010000130.1:0-6562 GCA_964646145.1 uncultured Thiotrichaceae bacterium | reverse complement strand
CCAGTAGGCATTAAAAACAAGATCAAGAGAATTTCACCGTAGAGGTGCAGAGTTTATTATTTTAGAAGTGCTGGCGATACTGCTAACGATTCCAGCGAGACTCATCGCTGATTTCTTTCATGGTGTTTTCAATCCAGCTAGAAACCTCGGTATTGATTTCTTCAGCACTGCGACCTTTTGATTCGATTGCCGGACCAATAACGACGCTGACAGTACCCGGCCATTTTATAAAACTGTGCTTAGGCCAGAATTCACCGGCATTATGTGCAATAGGTATAACCGGATAACCACTTTTTTCTGCCAGTAATGCGCCACCAATTTTATATTTATGTGTTTTACCTGGTGACGTACGCGTACCTTCCGGAAACAAAATCATCCACTTCCCTTGATTGAGTTTTTTTGTGCCTTCGGCTATCAACTGTATAACAGCAGCTCTTCCTGCGCCACGGTTAATGGCTATGGGATCGGTTAGTGCTAAGGCCCAGCCAAATATCGGTATCCTGAGCAACTCCCGTTTAAAAACCCAATGTGCGAACGGGGTGAATGAATGCAGCGCCAGCGTTTCCCATGTTGATTGATGTTTGCATAATATAATCGCCGCTTTAATATTCGAATCAATATTCAGGTTTTCCTGACCAGTAACTTTATAATTGATGCCGCAGAAAATTTTCAGCAAAAAATTATTGATAAGCGACCACACGCGTGCGATCCTCAGGCGAAAAGATGATGGCGTGAAAAACAAAAGTACAATTAATAAACCAAAAACAACAACATTAACAATAAAGCTAAACCAGAATAATAGTGACCGTAGAAATAAAACAGCTTGGAATAAAGCGGATTTTGCTTGCATATTATTATTTACCGTAATATTGCAGTGACTGCTGAAGCCAGGTCATCATATACTGGAATTTTTTCTTTGCATTGGGTCAGCAAAATCTTTTCTGCTTTTTTGCCTTTTCCAGTGCGCACCAGCATGGGTTGAGCTAGCGCATTGCTTGCTGCTTTAATATCAGAAATGCTATCACCGATAAAGATAACATTTTTAAGCGGCACATTAAAACGCTGACCAATTTTCAGTAACATGCCAGGTTTGGGCTTTCTGCAGTTGCAGCCATCATTTGCTCCATGTGGGCAATAAAAAACAGCGTCTACTTTGCCGCCTATTTTTGCCAATTGTTCATCCATTTTTTTATGTATGGTTGATAGCATTTCAATGGTAAAACAAGATTTTGCCAACCCTGATTGATTACTGGCAACGATAACTATGTAGCCACTGTGATTTAATCGTGCAATCGCTTCCAGACTACCAGCAATCGGAATCCATTCTTCAGGGGTTTTAATATACGCATCAGAATCATGGTTGATAACGCCGTCGCGATCTAAAACAATTACTTTCATCGAGAGGTATCGTTAAGGTTGGTGTAGACGCGACAGGTCAGCCGTGCGCAGGAAAAGCTGATTCATGGTATTTAACAGTGCAATACGGTTATTTTTAATGGCTTCATCATCTGCCATTACCATCACTGAATCAAAGAATGCATCCACTGGGTCACGCAAGGACGATAGCCGACTAAGTGCTGTTTCATAGTCGCCGGCATCAAACATTGGTTCTAAGGATTGACTAAGCGTATTTAAAGCGGCATAAAGGTTTTTTTCAGCATCATCGATAAACAAATTTTTATCAACGCTGGTTATTTTCACTGCCGATTTTTTAAGGATATTGCTGACTCTTTTATTTGCTGCTGCCAGGCTTTGTGCCTCAGCAAGTTTGCAAAAAGCCGACACAGCTTTTATACGTTTGTTAAAGTCCAGTGGTCGCGAGGGTGCTAACGCAGACACTGCATCAAATACATCTGGTGTGACTTTTTGCTCAAGATAGTAGGCACGTAAGCGCTCTAAAATATAATCAAACACTTCTAGCTCAACTTTACTGGCATCGACTTTACTGCTCAGCAGTTGCGCCGACTTATGTATCAGCTGCTTGAGATCAAGGTCTAGTTGGCGCTCGATTATGGTACGCAAAATACCCAGCGATGCGCGGCGTAAGGCGTAGGGGTCTTTTTCACCTGTTGGTTTCTGACCGATAGCAAAAATACCCACCAGTGAATCAAGCTTGTCACTGATGGCAAGTATCTGACCGATGCTGCCAGATGCGGTGTCATCATTTGCACTGCGAGGTTTGTATTGTTCGTCCAACGCTAGTGAAACCTCTGTTGCTTCACCCTCCAGTTGAGCATAGTGTTTACCCATGATGCCTTGCAGCGAGGCAAATTCGCCAACCATATCGGTCATCAAATCACATTTACTTAATACCGCAGCACGTTTTACATGGCTTACATTTACTTTAAGTTGTATCGCTATAAATTCAGCCAAGGTGGTTACGCGAGAGACTTTTTCTGCGACGCTGCCCAGCTGTTTTTGAAAAACAACTTTTTCCAGTGCATTATTAAAGGATTCCAGTGGTTGTTTTTGATCCTGTTTCCAGAAAAACATGGCATCTGCCAGACGAGGGCGAATCACCCGTTCGTTACCGGCTTTTACTTTTTCAGGTGATGTGCTATCAATATTGCTAATGGTAATAAAATAGTTTTTTAGCCTGCCATCCGTCGCTTGCACAGGAAAGTATTTTTGATGCCCCTGCATGGTTTTAATTAACGCTTCAGTAGGCATGTCTAAAAATAATTTCTCGAACTCACCCGCAACCGCTACCGGCCACTCATTTAAGGCAGTTACCTCATCAAGTAACTGTTCATCGATCACCGCTTCGCCGCCTACTTGTTTAGCGGCATCAATAACCTGTTGTTTGATTGTTTGTTTTCTTATAGAAAAATCAGCAATAACAAAACCTTTTGTCAGCAGCCTTTGTTGATAATCGCTGGCATGTCTTAGCGTGATCTCAGCTCGCGAATGAAAGCGATGACCAAATGTTTCCCTGGATGATTTTAAGCCAAGAATATTTGCACCGAGAATTTTCTCACCGTGCATTAACACCAGCCAGTGCACCGGACGCACAAACTCGGCAGCGCTATCTCCCCAGCGCATTCGTTTTGGAATGGGCAAGTGGGATAAAGACTGGTTAATGATGTCTTCAATAAGATCAGCTAAATGATGACCTTTTTCTATGCTTTTGAACATCAGCCAGGTGCCTTTATGCGTTTCCTGCTGCTGCAAATCAGCTACTTCAACACCGCAGGAACGGGCAAAACCCATTGCTGCTTTTGTTGGCTGACCATCACCATCATAAGCGGCTTTTAAACTGGGACCCTTGCGCTCTATTCTTCTATCGGCTTGTGATGAGTTTATATTTTTAATTAATACCGCCAGTCTTCTTGGTGTGGCAAACGATTCAACATGGTTAATTTTAAAGCCGGCTTTTTTCAGACCATCGACAATGCCATCAGTAAAAGCCTGTGATAATTTGTTGAGGGCTTTTGGTGGTAATTCTTCGCTACCTAACTCGACTAATAAATCATCAGAGCAAAAATCATCGTGGCTCATACGGCTTCCCCCATGGGTTTTATGCTGTCACCAGTTCTGCCTATGGGAAAGCCCAGGGCTTCGCGTGAATCATAATAAGCCTGCGCCACTGCTCTTGATAGTGCGCGTACACGTAATATAAGACGCTGACGCTCGGTAACTGAAATGGCGTGGCGTGCATCCAGCAGGTTAAACACGTGCGAGGATTTTAATACCATCTCGTAGGCGGGTAGCGGCAAATTTAGTGTTATCAAATGCTGACTTTGCGTTTCGTAATCATCAAATACTTTGAACAGAGTTTTTGTATCGGCATGTTCAAAATTGTAAGTCGACATCTCGACTTCGTTTTGATGAAACACATCGCCGTAGGTCACGTCACCCTGTGCTCCGCTAGTCCATATCAGATCAAACACGCTCTCTTTTTCCTGTAGATACATTGCCAGACGTTCCAGACCATATGTGATCTCACCGCTAACCGGTCGGCATTCAAGCCCGCCCACCTGCTGAAAATAGGTGAATTGGGTTATTTCCATACCATTTAACCAGACTTCCCAGCCCAGACCCCAAGCTCCCAATGTTGGTGATTCCCAGTTATCTTCGACAAACCGGATATCGTGTTCCAGCAGGTCAAAACCAAGTGCTTCAAGCGAGGATAGATATAAGTCCTGAATATTGTCTGGTGACGGTTTTAAAATCACCTGAAACTGATAATAATGTTGCAGGCGATTTGGATTTTCACCGTAACGTCCGTCCGTCGGGCGACGACAAGGCTGCACATAGGCGGCTCGCCACGGTTCAGGCCCGATTGCACGTAAAAACGTTGCGGGATGAAAAGTGCCGGCACCAACCTCCATATCCAGTGGTTGCAATATGGCGCAGCCTTGCTTTTGCCAGTAGTCCTGCACTGCAAAAATTAATCCCTGAAAGGTTGAAACGTCGTAAGCCATGTAAGGTTTTAATGTCTTGTGGATAGCTCAAAAACCATTTTAATGCCGAAAAACTTGTTTGTGACAAGTTTTCATGTAAGCCCCTAAGGGGGTGAGTCTCAAGAATGAGGCGCATAAATCGGACAAAAAGATGATTTTTAGAGGTAACTGATTAATAAAGTGCGAAGTATAACCTAAGCAAGGGTTAAATGACTGTGTTGTAAAGCATTTGCCTTAAAAAACTGCGATTTTAGCTCAAGATAAAGGGGCATTTTTTTAGCATTTTTCTGCACAAACGGCGCATCCCTGTGCCATTACCTGAGAGCCATTCGCTGCTTCTTTACTGATGTCATTAAATCGTCATTGTTATGTCATCCGGTTGTAACGTTTTACACCCAACATTAGTTGTAAAAATGTCCATATTATGTAACTTCTCAATAAGTCGGGGCGCTTATCATTTTGAGAGTAGTGCCACATGGATGTGGCGGTTACGGAGCAAAGGATGGACACGCCGTAAATACGTCCCCATGTTTAGCAAAGCGGGGCTTGACGGCAGCATCCATGCTACTGGCAGTCTCAAAACGATATAGCGCTCAGACTTGTTGAGAAGTTACCATATTACAGAGTTCGCTAATGATTAATATAGAAAAGACCCTGAATCAGCACTACCCGCACTTTTCGATATCTCACAAACAATCTTTTCGGGCCGTGGTGCCGTTATTACGACTATTGTGTCACGAAAAAGAGTTTCTCAAATTTGAACAGGACTTTCCTCACCTGTCAGGCTTTGATTTTATTGAGCAGGTGCTGCATTACTTCGACTTTAGTTATACCTGTAGCCCTAAAGATCTGGAAAAAATCCCGACTAGCGGTCGTGTTGTTATTATCGCTAATCATCCTATTGGTTCGCTAGACGGTCTGGCTTTATTGGATCTGGCCAAGCAATTGCGCCCGGATGTTAAGGTGGTTGCCAATCGCATGTTGATGGCTATAAAACCACTGCGCTCAGTTCTGCTTCCGGTTATTAATATGGGAGACGAAGGCACTCCGCGAAAAAATATTCAGGCCATTAAACAGCACCTGAATAATGAAGGCGCGGTTATTATTTTTCCTGCGGGTAAAGTTTCTCGTGTTGGCATGTTTGGCATAAGAGATGACCAGTGGAGTCATGGTTTTCTGACTTTAGCCAATAGTACCCGCTCACCCGTTTTGCCAATACATGTGGATGGTAAAAACTCACTTTTTTTCTACGCCGTTTCTATTTTAGCCAGACCCTTGTCCAGCCTTTTATTGATCCAGGAAATGTTTAAACAGGAAAACAAATCAGTGGCGATGACCATAGGTGAGCAAGTTGAGCACGTAGATTATCAGGCGCTAAATGTAAAAAAACGTACCAAAGTCCATTTATTCAAAAAGCACCTTTACAATCTCAGCAAGGGAAAGTCACAGATATTTAAGACTCAGACTGGAATGGCACTAAGTTAAGCCCTTTTAGCATGAAGTCGACCTCTGGATAAGTTGCGTAGAATAAGGCTAAGCTATTGATAAGCCATGCTAAATGTCCTTAACTTAGTGCCATTCGACTCAGACTGCCATTGCGTTAGCCGAAGACCGTCAACAATTAAAAAAAGAAATACACCAGTGTGAAATATTGGGAGAGACTAAAGATGGAAAACGAATTTACCTGTTTCATTTTATTCCCGATAGCGGCATCATGCGTGAAATCGGTCGTTTAAGAGAGGTTTCATTTCGCGCTGTCGGCGAAGGTACGGGTAAACGCCGGGATTTTGATCGTTACGACCAATACTACATGCATCTTATTTTGTGGGATGAACAGGACTTTGAAATAGTTGGTGCCTACCGCCTGTGTGACACCAACCGAGTGCTGTCCATACACGGAATAGATGGTATTTATACGGAAACACTGTTCACCTTCAATGAGGACATGAAGCCATATTTTGCAAGAGGTCTGGAACTGGGCAGAAGCTTTGTGCAGCCAAAATACTGGGGCAAGCGTAGTCTGGATTATTTATGGCATGGCATAGGCGCACTGTTAAGAAACAACCCTCAATATAGATACTTGTTTGGTCCGGTCAGCATCAGTGACCGTATGCCGCAGGAGGCTAAAGAAATATTGGTTTATTTTTATAGCTATTACT
>CAZYCY010000129.1:0-6728 GCA_964646145.1 uncultured Thiotrichaceae bacterium | reverse complement strand
AGGTAATCTGATGACAAGATTTTTACAACAGCGCTTTTTACGACATATCACCATCCTGGCATGTGGTTTAATTGGCTTTACGCTACTGTCGACCACATTACCCCTGATCGGGACAGCGCAGGCGGACAGGCTCTTCCCTACGATAACTTTACCAACGGATAAAAGTTTAAAATGTATTCAGCCTGTCGATGAAATGCGTAGAAACCACATGAATTACATCATGCATCAACGTGATCTTACAGTGCATCAAGGTATCCGCACCGAGACTAATAGCTTGTCAGGATGTATAGACTGCCATGTTGAACCAGACCATGAAGGCAACATCGCAAGCTTCAAAAGTAACGAGCACTTCTGCACCACATGCCATGAGCATACCGCTGTAAAAATTGACTGCTTTCAGTGCCATGCTGATCGCCCGCAAAAATATATCAAGCGTGATGCCCAAACTACATCCTCCATAAGAAACCAGTTGCAACAGGTCCTGGCTACTGCTGCCGAGGACGATTAACATTATGAAAGATTCTGACCGTTCAAAAACAAACAATTCGAGACGCGAGTTCTTATCAAAAGCAGCTGTTATCGGTAGCATCACCATAGCACCGGGTGTTTTGTTGCATCAAGCATCCAATGCATCTGTATCCACTAAAGCTGATGATGAAGCAGTAAGCAGTAAGAATCGCTGGGGCATGTTAATTGACACCGCTAAATGCGCCAATGGCTGCACCGGTTGTGTTGATGCCTGTAATGAAGAACACGGCTTAGTAAGCAATAATCGTCCGAAAACAGATACACAGTTCATCCGTAAAGTATATTTGAGAAATAAAGCAACCGGTCATGAATTGTCATTGCCCCTGATGTGTCAACACTGTAAAACCGCACCCTGTGTGGACGTGTGTCCAACAGGTGCATCATTTACCCGTAAAGATGGCATTACGCTGGTTGATAAACATATTTGCATTGGTTGTCGCTATTGCATGATGGCCTGTCCATACAAAGCACGTTCGCTGGTTCATGAAAAAGTGACCAATCAGACATTATCTTCGCCTCGCGGCAAAGGCACTGTAGAATCCTGTACCCTGTGTGTTACCCGTGTTGATAGAGGTGGCATTCCTGCCTGCGTGGAAGCATGTACGGCTGGAAATCATAATGCCATGATGTTTGGAGATCTCAATGATGCAGACAGTGCTATTTCTATTGAACTGAAAAAACACGGTGGCAAGCAACTACGGGCTGATCTGGCACTGAACACAGGTGTTCGTTACCAGGGATTGTAAAATAATTACGAGTAGTGGTGCATGGATGCACCGTTAACGAACCAAAGGATGGAATTACTAATGTATGAATTACGAATTGTATGCAGCTCACGCCATCGTTGGTAATTTGTAATTGAAAACTGAGAATGAATGATGAGTAAAATAGAATACACTTCTGTAGAAGGCAAAAGCTTCGCTTATTTCGCTTTGCTAGGCGGTTTGGCTTTTATCATGTTGTTAGCTATTGCAGCAGTGTACTACGTAGGGCAGCATGGTCATTACGTAACCGGCATGGATAATCAGATTGTCTGGGGATTACCCCATGTATTTGCCATTTTTCTGATTGTTGCCGCCTCCGGCGCATTAAATATTGCTTCCATTGGAACCGTATTCAGCAAAAAAATATACGAACCTATGGGGCGTTTATCTGCACTGCTATCAATGGCACTTTTAGCTGGTGGTCTGGTTGTATTATTGCTCGATCTGGGTCGCAATGATCGCCTGATCATCGCCATAACCTATTTCAACTTTAAATCTATTTTCGCCTGGAACATTCTTTTCTATACGGGCTTCTTTGTCTTTGTCGGCGCTTACCTGTGGACCATGATGGATCACACGGTTCGTAAATACAAAAAAATTGTCGGCACTTCTGCTTTCATCTGGCGCTTAATGCTGACCACGGCTACTGGCTCCATCTTTGGCTTCCTGGTCGCACGCTCAGCCTATGACGCTGCATTACTGGCTCCAATGTTTATCATCATGTCATTTTCATTTGGTTTAGCCATCTTTATCCTGGTTTTAATGGCAACCTACAAATGGACGAATATGGAACTAGGCGATGCCGTGCTTAATCGTCTACGCAGTCTGTTAGGCGTGTTTGTCGCAGGTGTGCTTTATTTTACTGTGGTTTACCATCTGACCAATCTATATGCGACACAGCACCATGAAGTCCAAAGATTCATACTGCTTGAAGGTGGTATATATACCAATATTTTCTGGATTGGTGAAATCCTGATTGGTGGCATTATTCCATTAATACTGATTTACGCACCTGGCGTTAAAAACTGCCGTACCACTTTGGGTCTAATCTGTACATTAATTATCATTGGTGGTTTCGCTAAACTTTATACTATTATCATTGCTGGTCAGGCTTTCCCACTGGATATATTTCCGGGATACGAGGTAAGCAGTACATTCTTTGACGGTGTCATTCACAGCTACACCCCTAGCCTGCCCGAAATACTGTTAGGCTTTGGCGGCATTGCTTTGTCACTTTTCATTGTTACCTTTGCATTAAAGGTTTTGCGTTTTCTGCCTGCTACACTTGCAGACACGAAACAGTAAAAAGCGAAAAATGAAACATGAAAAACAAAACCGAGTTATCTAATACTAAATATTTCATAACAACAATTACCAGGTTTCCATCTTTTTTTTCTAGTTTTTTGCTTTTGATCTTTTCATTTTTCATTTGAGCTGTATAACAGTTCACCATGTCCCGCATTTTCATCTCTGCCGCACTCAAGTCTTCTGGCAAAACCACCGTCAGCATTGGACTGTGCGCAGCTTTAAAACAGCGTGGACTTGTTGTCCAAAGTTTTAAAAAAGGTCCTGATTATATCGACCCTTACTGGTTAGCGCAGGCAACCGGTCGACATTGTTACAACCTTGATTTTTACACTATGGAACGAGGGGAAATTCTTTCGCTAATGCATAGCAAGACAGACGATGCTGACATCAGCCTGATTGAAGGCAACAAAGGTCTGTACGATGGGCTTGACCTTGATGGCAGCAACAGCAATGCCGCACTGGCAACCTTAACATCAACGCCAGTAATACTGGTATTAAATGCTCGCGGCATGACTCGCGGCATTGCACCATTAATACTGGGTTACCAGGCATTTGATAAAAACGTAAGCATCAAGGGTGTTATCCTGAATCGACTTGGTGGCTCTCGCCATGAAGCTAAATTACGCAGCGTCATCGAACATTACACAGATGTTTCCGTTGTTGGCGCAATACACAATGATGATCGCTTTGATATTGATGAACGTCACCTGGGTCTGGTGCCCGGTCATGAAGATTCATTTAGCACAAAAAAAATTGAACTGCTTGCTGATGCCATAACCGATCAGGTAAACCTGGACGCAGTACTCACTATTGCAAATCAAGCATCAGAATTACCGTCCGTAGAAATACGCACTAAAACTAAGGCTAGCAAGCAGGACAAAGATATTAAACTAGGGCTAGTTCGATGTTCTGCTTTTGGCTTTTATTATCCAGACGACCTTCTGGCACTACAGGATGCAGGTGCTGAGCTAATAGAAATTGATCCTTGCCATCAAACCGAGCTGCCTGATATTGATGCCCTGTTCATTGGCGGCGGCTTTCCAGAAACTCATATGAATGAATTGGAAGCCAATAAAAATTTACGAACTGCAATAAAATCTGCTATAGACAATGGTCTGCCCTGTTACGCTGAGTGCGGCGGATTAATGTATCTAGCACGCTCTATTGAGTGGAATCATGATAATTACCGAGAAATCCGCCAGATGGTTGGTTGTATTAATGCCGATATTATTATGGAAAAAACCCCGCAGGGTCGTGGTTACGTGCAGTTAGAAGAAACAGAAAACAGCCCTTGGCCAACACTGAAATCAAGCGGAGGCTCTGGCACAGACGGAGACACAATCAAACGCCCTGTTATCAGTGCCCACGAATTTCATTATTCACGTTTCAAAAGCATTGATAAAAATGTACAATTTGCCTACTCTGTCAAACGTGGTACCGGAATCAATGGAAAATCAGATGGTTATATTTATAAAAACCTGTTGGCATGCTATACCCATCAACGCAACACCTGGAATAATCCATGGGCGCAGCGATTTATAAATTTTGCCCGATCCTGCAAACAATCCCATAAACAACAGAAAAATAACTAAAGACTATGATAACAATAACACCAGCTGCAGCTGCACAAATTAAACTTTCTGCTGAACAGGGAAAGTCAGAAGGCATGGCATTGCGTATTGCTGCTACTCGCAACGATGATAACAGTATTCACTATGGTATGGGCTTCGACGATAGTAAAGAAGACGATACCATTATCACCGCTGATAATATCGAAATCCTCGTATCTAAATCCAGTGTTAAACTATTAAGCAACACGACAATTGATTTTGTTGAACTGGAGCCTGATAAATTCCAGTTTATTTTTATGAATCCAAACGACCCAAATTACAAATCCCCAACGAAGCAAGAACAATAATAATCCGTATTCTTCTCATCCATTTCCTTTATATCGACAGATACAGTAAAAACAAGAAGAGATGCCCATGACAAAACAAGAATTATTTGAATGGAAACCATCATCTCTTCTCCTGCTCTATCGAATAACCAGTTCGCTGAGTTCAGCCTATGAAGACAAACAAATCCTTCATGATTTTTTGATTCTATTAAAACAGCATTTTAGTGCCGAAGCAGGATCCATTCAGCTAATTACCGATGATGGTTTGATGAATTTAATTGCTTATTTCGGAATCACAGAAGAACAGGCAAAAAGCATTCAATATACACCCATCGAAGGTCACCTTTTTAGCTTTGAAACTGATGCCGTCGATGAAATTCAAATTCGTCATAAGCAACTGGCTATCGACTCATTACCAGCAAAACAACTGTGTATTCCCGTGCGTTACAAAATACAAACTCTGGGAGTGATTAATCTTTTTGTTCATGACAGCATAGAAATCACAGAAGAGCTCGCTTATTTATTACTGTCTATAGGCGCACACCTTGGGGAATTTCTTGAACGCGGTCATAAAGAACAAAAAAGCAGACAACAACTCATTAAAGATGAACGCAGTGTTATTGCTAACGAGTTGCATGACTCTCTAGCACAAACTCTGGCATCACTTCGCTTCCAGGTTCGTATTCTCGACCAGGCACTACAACCTGTAAGCAATTTTCTGGCCTTCAAAACCATCGAATCAGTTGAGCATGCAATTGATGAAGCCACCACCAGTCTACGCGAACTCATCGCCCATTGCCGCGTCCCCATCGAACAACAGGGACTGGTTCCTGCCATCAAACGTGCAGTAGAAAAATTTCGCAAAGATACCGGTATACATATTCTGCTACAGAGTGACGAACAAGTTTTGCTGTTGCCCTCTAATATGGAACTTAATGCCTATCGCATTGTTCAGGAATCTCTTACTAATATAAAAAAGCACACTAATGCCCATATTGTTCGTGTATTACTCAGCTATATTGATGGCACAGTTCGCATCCTGATAGAAAATGATGGCAATGGTTTTGACCAGCAAACAATACACAGCTCAGAGGGCGAGCATCTCGGTTTAACCATCATGAAAGAAAGGGCAAAACATCTCGGTGGAGAGCTTAAAATTGAAAGCGAACCCGATGAAGGCACACGGGTGGAACTTAAATTCCATTATCGGGACAATGCCAGCGATTCATGATAAATTTCACCTGCTATAATAGACTCACTTGCTTACAAGCGCTCGCAAGGTAGCGAATTAAAAAATTAACATAAAATAAAACACAATTAACTTACATAGCTATGCAAGATGAAGAAGATAATTAAAAATCTTGTTCATCCTTTGCTTGGTAAACGCCACACCCATCTGGCACTACCCTGTCCTGTGTACCCATGTAAAGAATAGTAAATAGCCCACTTACGGACAAATAATTATATGCGCGTAATAATCATAGATGACCATGCACTATTTAGAGATGGACTAAAAGCTCTTTTAGAACTACGCAGTATTGATGTTGCCGGCGTTGCAGCTGATGGCAATGAAGGTATTGAGCTCGCAAAAAAAATTCAGCCTGATGTTATTCTGCTGGACTTGAGAATGCCCAACCAGGGTGGACTGGAAATACTTCCAATATTGCGTAAAGAGCTACCAAAAATTCCTGTGGTTATACTCACCACCAGTAATGATGAAAGTGATTTAATCAAAGCCCTGCGCAGTGGCGCACAGGGATACCTGCTTAAAGATATGGAACCTGAAGAGTTAGTTGGCGCGTTACGCGACATTGAAAAAGGCAAAAATGTAGTGGCAGCTGATTTAACCGATGCCCTTGCCAGAATGGTACAGGGTGAAACCATCATTGGTAATGACGAAGGTCCATTTTCAGAGCTGACACCCCGTGAAACAGAAATTCTATGTCTGCTTGCAGAGGGCCAGAGCAACAAGCTGATCGCCAGAAACCTGGGGATTTCAGATGGCACCGTTAAATTACATGTGAAAGCCATCCTCAGAAAATTAAGTATCCATTCTCGTGTAGAAGCCGCCGTAATGGCAGTTGAGCATGGCTTGCGTAAGAAAAATAAAGAAAAATAAAAAGTAACTACTCAGCGTAATTTTAGAAAAGAACGCAGGTTATTGATTTTTCAGGACGCTGTAAAACCGGTCATTTCGCCTAAAGGCACTATAGAACACTAAAATCATCATT
>CAZYCY010000128.1:0-6744 GCA_964646145.1 uncultured Thiotrichaceae bacterium | reverse complement strand
AGAGATGCCCTACAGTTATCTTTGCCGGATTGTTGATTGCCCTCCGGCGGGGTAAATTAAAAAACGTGTGGTTTCTCACTAGCAAGGCTTAAACAGAAAGCGCTAAAAGGCTGCCCGTAGCCGGTGCATTCAAAAATGGCCTGCACTTTTTTGGTGCGTGATTTGAGCTGAGGTGTTCATTAGTGTCTTGATATCGTATATTAAAAACTGGCATGAATCTTGTTAGGGATATTATAATTCATTAAAAATAAAAGCGATTAATATATTTTTTTAACTGCGCAGTTAAGTAGTTATTATTTATATTCATCTATGTGCAATGAGGCAACAATGAAACGAAAACTGGTTTTAATCGGCAATGGTATGGCAGGTATGCGTGCTCTTGAGGAGCTGTTCAAGCACAATGTCAGTGATGCCAAAAATGGTAATAACGGTGGCAGCGATCTTTATGATATAACTGTTATCGGTGCCGAGCCACATCCAAATTACAATCGCATTATGCTGTCGCCGGTACTGGCGGGTGAACAAACCATTGATGATATTATTTTAAATAGTCTTGAATGGTACCAAGAAAATAATATTACCCTGGTTATCGGCGATGCTGCCATAGAAATTTCCCGCGTTAAAAAGTCAGTGATTACTGAGAGCGGTAAAGAATTTCCCTATGATCGCCTGTTGATTGCCACTGGCTCAAATCCATTTATTATTCCCATTCCCGGTGCAGACAAAGAAGGTGTTTTGGGATTCCGCGATATTTATGATGTGGACACCATGGTTCAAGCATCAAAAGACTATAAAAAAGCCATTGTTATTGGTGGTGGCCTGTTAGGGCTGGAAGCGGCTAACGGTTTGATGAAGCAAGGTATGGATGTTACCGTGGTGCATCTGCTGGACTCACTGATGGAACGGCAGTTGGACAAACCTGCCTCGGCTTTGTTAAAAGCCTCACTGGAAGAACGTGGCATGACTTTTCTGATGGAAGCACAAACGGCTGAAATCGTTGGTGATGAACGCGTCACCAGCGTGAAGTTTGCCGATGGTTCAGAAATAGATGCTGATCTTGTTGTGATGGCAGTTGGTATTCGCCCGAACTTTGAGCTGGCGAAAAAAGCGGGCATTCATTGTGAGCGCGGTGTTGTGGTGAATGACACCATGCAAACTTTTGATCCTATGATTTATGCCGTTGGTGAATGTGTACAGCATCGTAATCAATGTTATGGTCTGGTGGCACCCTTATTTGAACAGGCAAAAGTGGCAGCGAATCATTTGGCGCAAGTGGGCAGTACACGATACATTGGCTCAATGACCTCAACAAAATTAAAAGTCACTGGCATTGATTTGTTTTCTGCAGGCGAGTTTAATGAGCAAGAAGGTGATGAAGTCTTGCAAATGCAGGACGTTGCCAGTGGCGTGTATAAAAAACTGGTGATAAAAGACAACGTGATAAAAGGTGCGGTTATGTTTGGTGACACCATGGACGGCACCTGGTATTTTAGTCTGATGCGCGACGCCACCAATATTGCCGATTTCCGTAAAACCATATTATTTGGCCAGCATGATCTGGGCGATGCCGGGCATGGTGATGCCGGACGTAATGAAGCAAGTCGCGTGATGTCACTGCCGAATGATGCGGAAATTTGTGGCTGTAATGGTGTCTCTAAAGGTGACATCGTGCAAGCCATCAGCAAAAACGGTTTATTCACTCTGGGCGAAGTGCGCGCTCACACCAAAGCCTCTTCTTCCTGCGGTTCCTGCACCGGTCTGGTTGAGTCCATCCTTGCTTCAACCGTTGGTGAAGGTTATGAAGCAGCACCCAGCAAGAAGCCCATTTGCGGCTGCACCGATTGCAGTCATGATGACGTGATTGATGCCATTAAAAAGCACCAGTTAAAAACCATCCCGGCGGTTCGAGAATTTCTGCAATGGAAAACACCGGATGGCTGCGCCGCCTGCCGTCCGGCATTAAATTATTATTTATTAGCGCGTTGGCCTGAAGAATATCAGGACGATGCGCAGTCGCGTTTTATTAATGAGCGCGCTCATGGCAACATTCAAAAGGATGGAACCTATTCAGTGGTGCCACGTATGTTTGGCGGATTGGTTAAACCCGATGAATTGCGCGCCATTGCCGATGTCTGCGACAAGTTTCATGTACCGGAAATGAAAGTAACCGGTGGTCAGCGTATTGATATGTTTGGCATTAAAAAAGAAGACCTGCCCGCCATGTGGAAAGATTTATCCGCTGCCGGTTTTGTTTCTGGTCATGCCTATGGCAAAGCCATGCGCACAGTAAAAACCTGTGCTGGTAAAACCTGGTGTCGCTTCGGCACACAAAACTCAACCGGTCTGGGTGTAAAATTAGAACAACTCACCTGGGGTTCATGGATGCAACATAAATATAAATTAGCGGTTTCGGGTTGTCCTCGAAATTGTGCTGAAGCCACCATTAAAGACTTTGGCGTGGTTTGTGTAGATTCCGGTTATGAATTGCATATTGGTGGTAACGGCGGTATAAAAGTTCGCGTCACCGATCTGTTATGCAAAGTCGAAACCGAAGAAGAAGTGCTGGAATATTGCGCCGCCTTTACCCAGAAATACCGCGAAGAAGCGCACTATCTGGAACGCACCGCCCCTTGGGTGGAGCGCGTAGGTTTAACCTGTATTAAAGAGTGCATTGTTGATGATGAAACAGAGCGTAAAGCATTGGCTGAACGATTTAAAATAAGCCAGAAGTTTGCCCAGATTGACCCATGGAAAGCGCGAGCAGAAGGTTTGGCTTCACATGAATTTACACAATTAAGAATTGCCGGATAAGAGGCAGGTTAACCATTATGAATGACTGGTCAGAAGTAGTAGCACTGGAAGAAATCCCACAATTGGGTTCGCGTGTGATTAAAACCGATACCATGAATATTGCCATTTTCAGGACAGCAAGCGACGAAGTGTTTGCCATGAAAGATGAATGTCCGCACAAAAAGGGACCATTGTCACAAGGCATTGTGCATGGCGCATCAGTAACCTGCCCGTTACATAATTGGAAGATTGATTTGGCCAGTGGTCAGGCTCTGGGACCTGATGATGGTTGCACTAATGTGTTTTCAACGAAGATTGTAAATGGTATGGTGTACATTGACTTGAAAGTGGCTATTGCGGCTTAAACCTTAAAAAATCAGTTAAAAGTGCATTTAGGGTGAAAGCTATTGATGCCCTTTCAACTGATTTTTTAAGATTTAACGTAAGCTGTATTATATCATTGAGGATAAGCTATGAACGTAGAAGAAATTATGACAACAAATGTGCGCACCATTACATCCGATAAAAAACTGGGTGAAGTGGTTTCGCTTATGTGCATATATCGATACAGCGGCATTCCAGTAGTCGATGACGGTAAGCTGGTTGGTCTGGTATCAGAAAGCGATGTGCTGAGCAAGATGTTTCCAAAGATGGAGGACTTAATGAGCGGTATGTCAGTGGTTGATTATGACAAACTGGTTCAGCAGTACAATGATGTGGTTCATATCACAGTTAAGAATGTAATGTCCCCCGTGGTTGTTTCGGTAAAACCGGAAATGCACATTTTACAGGCGGCATCGATGATGTGTATCCGAAAATTTCGTCGTATTCCGGTTTCAGTAGATAACAAATTGCTTGGTATGGTGAGCATGGGCGATGTGCATAAAGCAATTTACCAGAGCACTTTGGCAACTAAATTTTAGACAAAAACATTCATCCGCGAAAACGCAAAGTGCGCGAAATTAAAAGCATAAAAACTTTTTTTGCGTTATTCGCGTTGAGTAAACGATAATTTGGGTCAGAGTAGAATGGCACTTACTTAAGCATTAAGTCATTTAAAATCAATATGTTATAAATGCTATAAAGCACAGTGCTTCAGTATTAATTTAGCTCCTATAGTTCAAAGCATATAGGTTTTATTTTGAATTCATTCATTATCCAACCAATACGCGGATTGCAACTATATGATTTTTATAGCCTTATTCCTTAAGTAAGTGCCATTCGACTCTGGCCCTAATTATTGCGGTTTGTGGCATGGAAAGACCTGACCCCATTGGCCCAATTATCAATTATCAAGTTATCCTTCTTGATTTAATTATATAATTAATTATAATTAAAAGATACACTTGTTTTAATATGGAGGTATTGAGTCATGGGGCAAATAACCATCTACCTGGATGACGATGTAGAAGAAAAGATGATTAAAGCGGCAAAAGCAGCGCAACAACCTAAAAGTAAATGGGTTGCTGGTATTATTAGAGACAGAACTGCCACCGAGTGGCCGCCTTCAATTATTGCATTACAGGGGGCCTGGAGCGATTTTCCTGATATTGAGGATATACGTCAATGCTACGGTAAAGATGCAAAGCGCGAGGAGTTATAGTATTCATGTATATGCTAGACACGAATATGCTGATTTATTTTTTTAAAGACATGGGAAATGTGGGCACACGATTAATGTCAGTTCCACCAAAAGATATTGGTATACCTACCATTGTTATGTACGAACTGGAGCTTGGTATTGCACGCTCGTGTTCTCCGAGAAAAAGAATAAAACAGCTGGAAAATTTTTGCGGCGTTACAAAAACATTTCCTTTTACTAATGTTGAAGCTAAAGTTGCTGCTGACATATGTGCTAAATTAATGAGCAAAGGTACACCTATCGGGCCTTATGATGTTTTAATTGCAGCAACAGCGTTAGCAAATAATGCAGTTTTAGTGACTAACAATTCAAAAGAATTTAAACGAGTACAAAAGTTGCAGATTGAAAACTGGTTATAATAATGATCGGTTACAGGAGATAAAAAGCATTAATGGATAGGCGGTTGACACCGAGAAAGGCGGGCGACCAAAAAAGGTTATGGAAGATGTGGATTAATGTTACTCTGACCCCGATTATCTTGCGGTTTGTGGCATGGAAAGACCTGACCCCATATTTCGAGGCTAAATCACTTCAGCTAATGCTTGCGGCTTGTTGCCTTGCGCCCATCGTGCTTAACATTTGGAGTCACCTCCGCCTGCCCGATGCTTGCTACCCGGTGGCTGACCAGCCTTGCCGGGACGGGAGTCTCACCCGCTGGAATAATCGACCTTGCTCGGACGCACACCCCTTTGCTTGCTTTGCTTGACCCTTTTGCTTTAGGGGTGACTCCAGTTATCTTCAGGTTGCTATGCCACGTTATCAGTTAAATGCAGTAATTTGGCTTGAGTTGATTCTAAAATTGAATCTCGTAAAAAAGAGCTTGCACCAATTATTTCAATACCAATAAGTTCGCCTTTGTTGTTTAATTCTGCGGTGATGTTTGGGCTTATTTCCACGCTACCAGCCTCAGGCTCATCAGATATTGATAGATGGATAATATCTTCATCTTTGAAATAGGATAATTGTGGCTCTTTCATTTTTTAAACCTCCCGCTTTTTATTCTGTAATTAATTTGCTGGCGAGTCGTTGCATGAATGGTTATGGGTATGATTGCACTATTATCATCAGTTTCATGAGGGATCATCACCAGAATATTTGAGTCTTTACCAACCACTACCCATCTGTCTGTAGAGGTATCAAAATATTTTTCATTACTATACCTGATTATGTCTTCAATATTAACTAAACTGAAACCACGAAGTTTCACTCTGTATTTTAAATAATCTGTCCAGATGATTTCAGCCATGATCTCGATAGTAGCACACGCTGTTGATCATTCAAATTTTGAAGATGGTGAATATGGGGAGTAAGGTGCGCGTGGGCACAAAGAGTGTACCCACCCTACCAGGCTGAACCTATCGATTGGACTGAACTTCCCCCAGTTATCGCCAATTATCCTAAAAGTGCGCAAAAAATCTTGTAATCGAGTTCTATTCAGGTGTATATTAGCACCTGAATAGCACCTAAGATTGGAGGTAATCATATAGTGAAACAATCTGTTAATTTTACATCACCTAATGATAACTGGCTCAATGCGAAAGTCGCGAGCAATGAATATACAAACAAAACCGATGTTGTAAACGATCTTATTCGCCGTGAGCGAGAACGGGAAGAAAAGTTTCAGGCTCTAAAAACAGCGATTGAAGAAGGTCTTGCCAGCGGGATAAGCAACAAAACCGTTGAAGATATTAGAAATGATGTACTTGAACGGTTGAGAAAAAATGGCGAGTTACCGACTTAGTGAAATAGCAGGACTAGACATAAATGATTTGTATGTGGATGGTGTTTTAAAGTACGGCTTGCGTCAAGCAGATCTATATTATAACGGTTTGATTGAACGGTTTGAGTTTTTGGCTGACAATCCAGATATAGGCACAAATTCAGACGAGCTTGCCCCAAATGTGCAACGCTTTCCTTATGGTCGCCATGTTGTTTTTTTCATCAGTGTAGACACTGAAACTTTGATTGTCAGGGTGCTTGGCGAAGAAATGGATTTCGAACGTCATTTATAAACTAGAGAGCGACTGTTCTAAAATATTATTTTACTCTGACCCGAATGGCACTAAGTTAAGGACATTCAGCATGGCTTATCAATAGCTTAGCCTTATTCTACGCAACTTCTCCAGAGGTCGACTTCATGCTAAAAGGGCTTAACTTAGTGCCATTCTACTCTGACCCCAATTATTGATTATTGCGGTTTGTGGCATGGAAAGACCTGACCCCATATTTCTTGCATATTTTTGTTTGTGGCATGGAAAATAGAGTAGAGAACAGCTAACAAACTCAATACAAATCAGCAAGTTAACAGCTCC
>CAZYCY010000127.1:0-6780 GCA_964646145.1 uncultured Thiotrichaceae bacterium | reverse complement strand
TCTCCCCATTGACCTTTTGGGAAACTTTTATACCGACACATTCACAATCTCTAAGGCGAATTGCGCCTTTGTTTCGTGACAGCACATCCATTGTCACCCTTAAAACCACCAAAGCTTTTTTTGTGCCAATATCTATGAAGTGATCGATAATAGCTAACCAAGGCTTGTCGATAGGTGAAACTTGCTTGAGTAACCCCAGTCCCAGGCGCAAAGTCCAGTTAATTACAGAAGTAAAATGAGGTATCCATCCTAATGCAGACGGTGTTGCAGTATCGAACTTGTGAGAATACGCGGCACACTGCGATAAGAAACCACAGCTCGCACGATCAACAAGTGATTCATGATGGCATGGCTGGCATTATCAATCATTTACAGTATGTTTTTCAAGTTATTTTTAAGTCAGAACCCGGGAAGGTGAAATGTAGCCAATATCGCCGTATTTCGACAGCCTAGTAAAGATCTCACATTATTGATTTTCTTTTTGATATACTTGCTGACATGAAAACCGAGTCGATCCAGGACTTTAAAAAACGTGTCATCATGCTACTTGCTGTGTTGAGCTTTATCTTTCATGCCTTCGCCCCTTTCATTTTTCAAACGGCATCTGCCAGTGCAGTCAATGGCTACATGGTCACTGTATGCACCACTTACGGGCAAAAAACTATTTTTGTTAACTTCGACGAAAATAGCCCGCAACAAAAACATAGCCATTGCCTGGAATGCCCGCATTGCATTATCCAGTCCAATGCTAACGGCGGGATGGCTTCTTATTTTTTTACGCTTGACCCACAAATTCAAGCACTGGGCAAGAGCTTAATAGCACCTACTTTATCACCACCCAAAACATCATTATCCCGCCATTTCCTAAGCCGAGCACCACCTGCTTACCTCCATTTTTAAAGCCACTCTATCTTACAGAACCAATAAATTCTGCTATTGCATCAACATAACTGTAGCTGGTTTTTATTCTAAGTCATAGAGTTACAACACTTTACTATTATCCGAGCCGTGCAAATGTTGAACTTATGTACCACATTCGGGTATTAAACATAAGAGATGATTATAATGAAGATGCGTATTTCAGGTGCCTTTGGTGCACTGTTTTTAATGTTTGGAACTCTTTCTGCCAACGCGACGGGGTTGCTGATAAGCGATGCATGGGTGCGCGCTGCACCACCCAATGCACCTGCACTGGCGGCTTTTATGACGCTGGAAAACCAATCTGCTAAAGAAATAACGATTGTTAGCGCAACGACTACGTTGCCAGTCAGCCGAGTCGAACTACATCGTACTATCGAGGCAGATGGCATGATGAAAATGGTTTTACAAAAAAATATTCCCGTACCGGCTCATTCATCAACTGTATTAAAGCCTGGCAGTTGGCATATTATGTTAATTAGACCTGAGAATGTGCCTGTTACGGGAGAAAATGTTCAGTTGACACTACAACTAGGTGATGGCACAAGCCAAACTGTGACGGCCCGGGTTAAAAAAGGAGGAATGATGAAGTGCGATTCGGACATGTAGCATTAATATTTTTAAGTGGTACTCGCCAGCCTGTCTTGCTAAGGACTCAGGATTAAATAAGATGCGGAACTTAACGCCGAATTTTTGTTTCAGATTGGATGATCTCAAAAGGCGCATAGTTGCGCTACGCAACGATTTGAGATCATTCAAGCTGGAGCAAAAAGGCAAGTTAAGTTTCGTAAGTTATTTGATCCTGAGTCCTTAACATAGCAGGATGGCGGGCATTTATATTTTAAAATTTATTTAGGCTTCCCGTAGGGCGAAACGAGAACAGCCTCCTGTTGCGTTACATCCTCTTGGGGTAGCGTGGCTACCCCGGCGAGAACGCGCCTTGCAGGCGACTATTCTCGTTTCGTCTAAATATGCAATCTATTCAATACACTACACTAGGAGCTTGTCCGAGAAACTTTAATAAAATGAACACGACAATACTGAAAAAATCAATTCGCTCCACACGATTGCTGCTATATTTTTTCCTGTTTAGCATTGCGTTGATTACTGGCTGTAGCCCTGCCGATAAAAAAGCAGTAACAGAGTCTGCCACCTTATTACCTGAGCCTCGGCAAATTAATGACTTTAATCTGATTCTGTATGGCCAGGGAGAATTTAACAAAAATAGCATCAAAGACCATTGGTCCATGTTCTTTTTTGGCTACACACGCTGCCCGGATATCTGCCCAACTGCACTGTTTATGATGTCAACCATGATGCGCCAAATTGAAGGTAATCCTTCTGCGCTCCTGCAGATACCGCAAATTGTATTCGTTTCAGTTGACCCGCAACAAGACAAACCTGAAGCATTGCAAAAATTTGTAAGTTTCTTCCACCCGTCTTTTATTGGCACTACCGGAGAACAATCTGCGGTCGACAAACTTGTCCGCGACGCCGGTGCTATCTATCAACGCGTGTATTATTCAAATAATGAAGTTGTCGTGTTTGCAAGCCAGGACAGCGTCCCTGATGAGCTAAAAAACTCCTATCTTATTGACCATTCGGCTGCCATATACCTGTTTAACCCGGAAGGGGATTTACATGCAGTATTTCACATGCCGCATGAGCCTGATGTAATGATTCGAGATCTTGCTTCCATTCAGCAAGCGTGGCATTAGCTTCCATGCAAATAACATGGCAGGTAATATGAAAGAAAATCGCTTAACAATAATCGTATTGCTAGTACTCGCGTTGATTACAGCAGCAGCTGGCTATCAGTTTTTTTTTCCATCTGAAGCTGATCGCGTTCGTTTAGCAGCGGTAAAAGACTGCCCACTGCATCTGCAGGTCTGTAGCACACAACTTCCATCAGGCGGAGAGCTTCATTTTGAGATATCACCCAAAACACCAGCCACAACTGATGCGCTCCAGCTAAAAGCCACGTTCAAACAGGTCGAGCCAGAAGCGGTGCGAATCAAATTTGAAGGCAAAGACATGTATATGGGGTTTCTGGAATACGATCTGAAGAAAATAAATAATGACTCTGACATTGTACAGTTTGCTGGCAAAGGCGGGTTATCAATTTGTATTTTTGAAGTGATGCAGTGGGTAGTGTTGGTTGATGTGCTAGTCAATAACACTATCTATGAAGTACCATTCGAACTTGAAACCATGCGTATTCGCTAACAAGAAACTGCAGAAAAATATGCAACAAGTAACGACTCAACAAGTGACTTTACAGATAAACCCTTGATTTCTGAACCACTACTCCTTTCCGCATTACTCATGGGGGTGCTTGGCGGCGTTCACTGTGCCGGCATGTGCGGCGGCATTATTTCTGCCCTGACACTAAGCATAAGCAGTGATAAACGCGCGCACAGTAACACGCTGACCTTATACCTGTTATTTTATAATTTTGGCAGAATTACAAGCTATATCATTGCAGGAATTGCTGTCGCTGCACTCGGCGCCGCCATCAAAAATATTGGTGATGCAATGGTGGTCAGACAGGTATTCAGCCTGATCGCCGCAGGCGTGATGGTTATGCTCGGCTTGTATCTGACTGGCTGGTGGCCAAAAGCCATTCTCAAGATCGAACAAGCGGGTTCATTGTTATGGAAAATCATCCTGCCACTAGCCAGAAAGCTACTCCCGGTTAATTCTACAGGACAGGCATTAATGGCTGGTCTGGTGTGGGGCTGGCTCCCCTGCGGGCTGGTCTATACCGCACTGCTACTGTCACTATCAGCTCAGAGCATTGTTGAGGGTGGTTTAATCATGGCAAGCTTCGGTATTGGTACTCTTCCCGCACTGTTCGGCATTGGCTTTTTCTCCGCAAGCCTTATGCCCCACCTGCAAAAGAAATGGTTGCGCACCACATCAGGATTAATGATTTTAAGTTTTGGTCTTTACCAACTACTAATGTTGTGGGCGTAACAACCATTAGCAGGCCGCTATTATTAACCCGGCGGATGAATAGGCACGTTATTTTTTTAATGTTCAGAAATCAATTCAAAATCAATCTTGCGCTCATCCATATCAACCCGGGTAACACAAATACGAAGCTTATCATTTAAACCAAATTGTATGCCACGATTCTCACCAACCAGTTGATGTGTTTTTGGATCAAACACATAATAATCTTTAGGCAGATTGGTGATGTGAATCAAACCTTCAACAAAATGTTCGTTTAATTCTACAAACAGACCAAACTGTACAACGCCGGTGACATGGGCATCAAAACTCTGACCGATTTTATCCAGCATGTACTCGCATTTCAGGGCGAACTCGGCATCGCGTGTTGCTTCATTGGCACGACGCTCATTGCTTGAACAATGCTCACCCATTTGCGCCATATGTGTTTGTGTGTACATGTAATCCGATTTTTTACGCTTGTGAATAATGTATTTTAAAGCACGATGCACCAACAAATCAGGGTAACGACGAATCGGCGAAGTAAAGTGCGCGTAGTGCGTTAATGCCAGTCCAAAATGCCCTGAGTTTTCTGCTATGTAAATTGCCTGTTTCATGGAACGTAACATCAGTGTTTGAATCATGTGAAAATCATCACGTTGTTTTATGGTCGAGCTCAACACAGCATAGTCATTGGAAGTGATTTTTCTCGAAGACTCCCCCAGTTTTAAATCAAGATCAGATAAAAAACCACGTAAGTCTTCAATTTTTTCACTGCTGGGATCTTCATGCACGCGGTACAAACAGGGAGTCTTATTCTTGGCAATATACTTCGCGGCACAAACATTAGCTGAAATCATGCACTCTTCAATTATTTTATGAGCGTCGTTACGTTCTGAAGGACGGATACTGTCTATGCGCTTATCATCAGTAAAGTTAATGACGGTTTCTGTTGTATCAAATTCAATGGTACCGCGTTGTTTTCTTGCGCCATCAAGTGTTTGGTACATATTATTTAAGTTTTCAATATGTGGGCGTATCTCCGCTGAAATTTCACCTGTGCCGTCACCTGCAAGCGCATCAGCTACTTGTGTATAGGTAAGTCTTGCATGTGAACGCATCACTGCTTCTTTAAAATCGTAGCTTTCTATTTCACCCTGTTTATTAATAAACATTTCGCAGATCATGCATAAACGCTCTACTTCCGGGTTAATAGAACAAAGTCCATTTGATAAGGCTTCAGGCAACATGGGGACAACTCGACCGGGAAAATAAACCGAGGTAGCACGCTCATAGGCTTCAACATCCAGTACTGACTCAACATTAACGTAATGTGCAACATCAGCAATGGCTACAATCAATTTCCAACCGTTGGTACTCGGCTCACAATACACTGCATCGTCAAAATCTCTGGCATCTGCACCATCTATAGTCACCAGCATCAGATCACGTATATCAACACGGTTCAATTTATCCTTATCTTTTACACTGTCGCCATAGTCGTTTGCCTGTTTGATAACTGCATCGGAGAATTCATAAGGGATACCATGATTATGTATCGCCATTTCAATTTCCATTCCCGGCCCCATGTGTTCACCGATAACACCAATAACCTTGCCCACCATTTGCCGTCTTTTTGTTGGCTGACTGGTTATCTCAACCTTAACAATTTGCCCGACTGAAGCATCACCAAACATGTCAGCAGGAATCAGAATATTATTAGGAATGCGCTTATTGTCTGGCACGACATAGGCGATACCGTCATCATTGAACAGTCGGCCGATCAGCGTGGTATTAACGCGCTCAATTACTGAAACAATAGAACCTTCAAGGCGACCACGACGATCCACGCCAGCAATGGTGGCAACAGCGTGATCGCCATGCAACACACTGCGCATTTGCTTTGCACTCAAAAACAAGTCATCGCCACCTTCATCCGGCACCAGAAAACCATAGCCTTCTGCATGTGCGATCACATGACCTTTTATCAGGTGTTTTTCATCAACCGGTAAATAACCACCCCGGCGATTTTTCACCAGTTGACCATCGCGCACCATGGCAGACAGGCGGCGACCTACACCCACTTCCTGATCGGGTCTAACTTGCAAAGCTTTAAATACAGATGATTGCGTCATCATGCCTGCATTGGTAATGGTTTCCAGAATCAGGGTGCGACTGGCAACAGGGTTTTCATATTTTTTGGCTTCTTGCCTGGCTTCAGGGTCTTTGACTTTTGCTCCTGGCTTAATAAGGTGTTTTTTAGAAGCAGTTTTTTTAGAAGCAGGCTTTTTAGGTACACGCTTTTTAGCTGACGTTTTTTCGTTAAGCTGCTGACTCACCTTGCTTTTTTCCTTTTTAGCAAAGCTGGATTTGATCTTTTCTTTAATTTTCTTCAACATAATAAAAATAACAGTTAATGGTCATCCTAATGATGACAACAAGATTAATTTAAGGGCATCTCTATCTACTCTGGAGGTGAAGATTGAGATTCAAAATATGTCAGATTAAGGCGCCCGATATTATCAACATGGGCACGTGATAGTGGGCTATTGCGAAGATTTGCAACGAAAATATGGTATATTTTGGACTCAAGGTTCATTGTTCACGAATTAATAGAGATGCCCTTAACACGGATTAATTTCGGCTAACCTGGACAGCAAATTGACAAAACTATGTTCACCTTGTAAAGTTCACAGCTTGATGTCAGCACTCATGCCGAGGTGGCGGAATTGGTAGACGCGCTAGCTTCAGGTGCTAGTGGGCTTTGGCTCGTGGAGGTTCAAGTCCTCTTCTCGGCACCATTCTTGCAAGTCTAACAGACCTAATTTGTTATCGCAAAATATTGTTTTCATTAACCTTTAGGACTCAGGATTAAATAAGATGCGGAACTTAACGCCGTAGTTTGTTTCA
>CAZYCY010000126.1:0-6799 GCA_964646145.1 uncultured Thiotrichaceae bacterium | reverse complement strand
CGAGAAGTGACACACGGATGTGTCGTTTACGCACCTAAGGATGGAATTAATAGAGTACCCTTAATTGAGAGCATAATGCTTTCTGTTTGTAGAGAGGCAGCTTACTCAAACTGTCGAATGACGCCGGTTACTACACCCAGTACTTCAACTTCTTCATTTTTAAGAAGAATGGCTTGCATGTCCGGGTTTGCAGGTTGTAGTCGGATGCCGTCAGCTTCGATATAAAATTTTTTTAAAGTAACCTGTTCATTATTAATAAGAGCCACGACCGATTGACCGTTTTCAGCAGAAACTTTTTTCTCGATAATAACGATATCACCATCCTGAATGTTGTCAT
Source organism: uncultured Thiotrichaceae bacterium (assembly GCA_964646145.1). Taxonomy (GTDB): domain Bacteria; phylum Pseudomonadota; class Gammaproteobacteria; order SZUA-229; family SZUA-229. The sequence continues at coordinate 6,462 of CAZYCY010000126.1, read as the reverse complement.
CGATCATTGAATGACCTGACACCTTTAATGCATAGGTATCTTTACGCACCATATTAGCAGGTACTTTTATCTGCTCACAATCTTCAACACGCTCAATCGGTTTGCCAGCAGTGATTTTACCAAGTAGTGGTATATCTATGAGGGTATTTAATTCCTCTTCGTGAGCCAGGTTAATAGATTCAAATTCAGCCGGCCATACGGGGCGAAAGTTTTTAGTGAGTAGTAGAGAAACATTGTTCATTTTATTATTATAATTATTGTGATTTTATAAGTTCAAAGCATAGCTTAGATTGAGATAAAATTATACTTGTAATTGCTGTGAGCTGGATTTATATTATTTGTTGTTAATGAGTAGGATGGAAATATTTTCTTTTCATCCGTTTTAGTTTTTATTGATAGTAACCAGAAAATTATAAAAGGAGTGTGTAATGATATTATCTTCATTGAGCCCTGATGTGGGCAAATTGATTCTTCGATTAACCGTTGGTGTGCTAATGCTGTTCCACGGCGTGGCTAAAATAATAAACCCGGAATCGCTGGGTTTCATCAGTGGGCTGTTAACGGCGAATGGTCTGCCAGAGTTTTTAGTTTATGCTGTATTTATTGGCGAAATAATTGCGCCGTTGATGTTGATTGTGGGTTATCAGGCTAGAATAGGAGGGTTGCTCATTGTAATTAATATGCTTTTTGCTCTTTTTCTGGCGCATACAGGTGAGTTTTTCAGTTTAACTGAACATGGTGGTTACGCCATTGAGTTGCAGTTGTTTTATTTGCTTTCAGCACTGGCGGTGGTCTTTTTGGGTAGTGGCAAACTGGCAGTTAAACAGGACTAAGGACTCAGGATCAAATAACTTACGAAACTTAACTTGCCTTTTTGCTCCAGCTTGAATGATCTCAAATCGTTGCGTAGCGCAACTATGCGCCTTTTGAGATCATCCAATCTGAAACAAAAATTCGGCGTTAAGTTCCGCATCTTATTTAATCCTGAGTCCTAAGGTCAGCGTTAATAGTTAACAGGTTCGAGTGAGGAGCGAATCTCTACGGTTTTGTGCGTGGAGATTCGCAGAACTTCGTTTTTCGCCAAGTTTATGAGTGTTTTTTATTATCAGAACGTCTTCTAACCCACTCGTAGTTCTTCCATAAAATAACAAACACAATCCAGACGTATGGCTTTTTCCTGGTTGGTAAACATCGCCAGTGTGATTGCTTTTTTAAATAAAAGTTTATTGCCTCTGCGTTCGATATACTCTTCCGTTATATCTTCGTGACTTTCGCTATTTACAATGATTAACTTTTCTTTGTTTGAGTTAATTGAAGCAAATTCAGTGCCTGGAGAGATCCAGTGAAAGTTTTTATCCTCTAACTGTGTGTTTAACACTACATCATCAGTGCTGCGACCGATGCTTATGGTTTTTGGAATGGTGACGCGAGCAATGGTGTGATAAAGCATTAGATTATTACTGTTGTGTGAAGACAGGTTGTCCAGTTTTAAAATAGTTTCCAGATAGGAAAAAGCATGGTCCTCGCCGGACTTATCGCTTGCCTGTCCGCACTCAAGCACAACGGAAGGGCAAAAATCAGAAAAGGCGGACGATTGTACGCCCTTGGGGTCAGTAAAATAAACAGCGATATTGCTAAACTTTGAAGCCAGTACCAGCCCGTGCGGGTTGAGTATGTTGATACAGCCATAATGCGGATTTTTTCCGGTATTATTATGAATATCGATGCTGGCGAAGGGTTTTTTTCTTTCCATGATGTGGGTTACGGTTTGCATCATATCTTTTTCTACGGAGTTGCTGTGATGGCTCCCCGGCCAAATACGGTTGTAATCATCTTGACTGTTCAGGCGTCGCTGATTTTTTTTTGCGGCGGTGATGTTGCCGATAAAAATAGAAATAGAGCGGGGCAGTGGTGTGTGTCGGTGTTTTTTTAACAAACGTTGAACGGCATAAAAACCGGTAGTTTCATTGCCGTGTAATAGTGTGCAGATGAATAACGGTTGTTTGTTAATGCCATTTAGATGGAAAAGAGTGGGTGCGCCAAGAAGCTCAGATAGTTCATCCGCTTTTGCATCGAGCAGTGCTTCTGGTATGTGGGTCATTTCGTTTAACATGGGTTTATCATTCTATACTATTGCTTATTAATAGAGGTGCTCTTAACTTGTTTCAATATCCCACTCATGCACCGGCTGCCCCGTCATCTGGTTTTTTAGATAGCTTAATGTGAGTTGGGTTCGATCGTTATTATGTGCATTAAGAAAATTTAATTGCCACTGGCTTCCTGTTTTATTTTGCACAATGCGCTGTTCAATAACACCAAGATAACGTTGACTGTCTTGCTGAGTAATGCCTAGCTTATATAAACCGGTTTCGGCTTCAAGCAGAAGTTTATTGAGAATAATTTTTTGCAGGGTGTCGATTTTGTTACCAAGCCAGCGAGTTTTATGCTTCAGTCCAAGTTGCGCGGCACGGTAAAAGTTATTTTTTGCCTCCGCAAATGGCATAGTAAATTCAGCAGGGGTTTCAGCTGTGGCGTAGTAATGCACCAAACCATAATAAAATGCAATGTTGGCAATATTATCAATCGTGCTTGGTGCGGCTGCACAAACACGATGTTCAATGCGCAAGTGTGGCGTGCCATTCTCATCAAAGCCAATTAGTGGACGATTCCAGCGCCAGATGGTGCCATTATGTAAACGCAGATATTTAACAGTATTGTTCGCTGTTTGATAACGAACAGGAAGTAAAACTGGAAAGTGCTCCAGGTTTTCCAGAAAGCATTCGTACAGTGACTCACGCGCATAATCCGAGCCGAAGCTGACCCGATGTATCGGGCCGGATGCGGCTCCACCGTAACCGCCAGTGGGTACGGCTTGCTCAAATACAGGTATCCGTGTTTCTTGCCACAAACGCCGTCCAAATAAACAGGGGGAGTTGGTGCTTAGTGCTACCATCGGTGCTGATAGCAAAATGGATGCATTATAATAACGTGTAGCCATAGCCTGCGGTACCTGTATATGAATCTGCAAAGAAGTAGCGGCAGCTTCCAGCATGACATCTTGGTGACTTAGCTGCAAATGCTCCTCGCCATTAATATTTAGCTCGATTTCTATACCATTGCGATGTTGTAGAACCTGCTCATTCAGTGCTTTGTAGCGATTAAGCCGTGATATATTTTTTAGTGTGAGATCGCTATCTTCCAGGGTGGGAAGGATGCCAATACCAAGAATGTTTGTACCCAGCGATGTTGCTGTGACGGAACATTGCTGCCATAGTTTGTTGAGGTCGCTTTCAAATGATGATAAAACCTTATGTGATAATTGTTCCGGTTTTACATTCAGTTCAATATTAAATTTTGCCAGTTCCGCACTTAACAATGCATTGTTTGCTTGTTTAAGAAATGCATCATTGATAGCGGCAGGATGACCGGTTTGGTTAATTAACCAGGCTTCAAGTTCATAACCAGCGGTTAAGCTGGCACAAGAAAACTGCTGGTTGTCAAACCAACTCTTTAGTAATGCAGTTTCTTCTTTGAGGTGAGAAGTAAATTGCTGATAGTTGGATTTATTAAAATGGCTGTATTGTATTTCTTCGCCCATAAGGTGATTTTATACTAAAATTCGTATCATGTTTCATTGCCATCTGTTTCCTTAATATCATAGTCTCGATAGTAGAAATTTTAACTCGCCAATTAATACAACAAGCGCAAGATTCAGAATAAATGTAACTTTGTTTGCTTAACAGGGAGTGGTTTTAGATGAGGAAATTTCGATCATAAAGCATCTGTACAGGAAAGCCGTATAGAGCGTTGCACAAGTATTCGCAGTGTGTACTTTTGAAACACGCCGTATACGACCCACATGGAAGTGGGAAGTGCGGAAAATGCAGGAGCACAATCAGCTATCCCCATGTTTGCCAAAGCGGGGCTTGATGGTAGCATCCCCCCGCCTTCGCGGGGGCAGGCTATGCTACCGACAGTTTAAAAAGCACACACTGCAAATACTTATGCAACGATTAATACAACATTTCATTTTCCCTCCCTGCTATTAACCCGGCAACAAGTGGTTTGTTAGTCGATTTTTTCCAGTTCTTCATTGCTGTCGAGCCAGTCAAGTTCGCTAGCCTCATGTGCTTTATCCAGTTCGTCTTTTTCAAAAAGTAACTTTTGAAGTTTTTGTTTGTTTTGTTCGGCGTAAATGCCACTGTCTGATAATTGCAGGTTTATAGTAATTAATTTTTCAGATATTTTGTGCATTTTATCTTCAAGCTGCTTAATTTTTTTTCTTAATGGCAGTGTTTTTTTTCTTTGTTCAGCCTGCAATTGTTTTCTTTCTTTGTTGCTGATGCCCTGGTTAAGGCTTTGCTTGTCGTCGTTATTTGTAAGTGATGTAGCACTACCTGATCGAGTGGCGTTATGCTCACTTAGCCACTTAGGGTAGTCGTCCAGACTGAGAGGAAATTCAGATACAGTTTGCTGACTAACTAAAAGCAGTTGATCGCAAGTTGAATTAAGTAGATGTCTGTCGTGAGAGACAATCACCATGGCACCGGAAAACTCCTGCAGTGCTTCGGCTAACGCTTCTCGCATTTCAAGATCAAGGTGGTTGGTTGGCTCATCAAGCAAAAGCAGATTGGGTCTCTGGTAGATAAGCATGGCCAATATCAGCCGGGATTTTTCTCCACCAGAAAAATTCTGTATCTTTGAAAGCGCCATATCATTGCTAAAACCAAAACGCCCGAGAAAGTTTCTTAAATCTGCTTCACGCGACTTACTGTCAATTTGTTGCAGGTGTTCTATTGGCGAGTGCTCGTCATGCAGTTGTTCTAGCTGGTGTTGAGCAAAGTAACCAATTTTTGTTTCTTTTGCCAAATGAAATTCACCACTCTGAATTTTAAGATGGTTGGCAAGCACTTTGATGAAGGTTGATTTGCCAGCACCATTGGGGCCAAGCAAGCCAATTCTGTCACCTGGTAATAATTGAAAACTGATGTTTTTTAAAATGCAGTTGTTTTCGTAGCCAGCGTTAGCGTGCTCCAGCTGCAATAAGCTGTTTGGAATTTTCTCAGGTTCAAATAAAGAAAAATGAAAAGGTGAGTCAACGTGTGCCGGTGCGATGGTTTGCATGCGCTCCAGTGCTTTTAGTCGGCTCTGCGCCTGTTTGGCTTTGGTGGCTTTGGCGCGAAACCGCGTTATATAAGATTCGATGTGAGCAATATCACGCTGCTGTTTTAAATATTGTGATTGCTGGTTGGCAAGACGTTCTGCACGTATGTGTTCGAAAGCAGAATAGTTTCCGCTATAAAGCTGTATTGTCTGTTGTTCAAGGTGTGCGATGTGGGTGCAGATATTATTTAGAAAGTCACGGTCATGTGAGATAAGTAACAATGTGCCGCGATAAGCCGTCAACCAGGACTCTAGCCAGATGATGGTGTCTAAATCGAGATGGTTGGTGGGTTCGTCGAGCAGCAATAAATCTGAACGGCACATTAATGCCTGACCAAGGTTGAGCCGCATTCGCCAGCCACCAGAAAATTCATTAATGCTTCGTGTTTCGTCACTGGCGATAAAGCCAAGACCAGAAAGCAACTGGCTGGCGCGTGCGTCTGCGCTATAGCCGTTTATATTGTCGAGCTGGGTGTGCAGAGTAGCCAGCAGCATGCCATCATTATTTTGTTCTGCTTTGATAAGGTCTTTTTGTATCTGGCGCAGCTCAGCATCACCATCGAGCACAAAATCAATAGCATTTTGTGACCCATCGGGTATTTCCTGAGCAACGTGTGCGATTATCCAATGATCAGGGCATATGCAGTCACCAGTGTCAGCATGCAGTTGTTTGAGAATCAAAGAAAAAAGACTGGATTTCCCAGTACCATTGGCTCCAGTAAGTCCGACTTTTTGTGCGGGATGAATTTGAAAGTTAGCGTCTTTAAACAGCAGCTTAACACCACGTCTGACACTTAAATTGATCGCCTGTAACATGGTTGGACATATACCTGTGCTTGAGAATGCACTATTTAGAATACGTGCTTGTTTTAGCTGGTGCTTGTCAGGTTTTTCTCTTCGTCTGTAGTATTTGAGTCGATTTTATTTATCCGATGTATGCCAAACACTACTGTAGGAGGTATCCCCATCTCTAAATCCAGCTCGTTGACGCGATAGTCGCAGCCTTTTTCCTGGAGAATTATGTTTACTTTTTCTTGTTTAATAACAGCCTTAATAATAATGTCTGCGATGAGTTCATCACTACTAAATTCAACTGCTTTATCGGTCACTTTTGCTGATAGTGCTTTCGCTTTGTCCAGTATGCTCATGATGTTTTATAAAAAGTCTGTTGTGGTAAAAATAAAAAAATTAAACCTTTAACCTGAATCCGTACCTTCATGGCGGCACATAACGCAAGCTATTGTTTCCACAGCGGTTCAAAAAATGCTCGCTTAACTTATCCTAAAAAAATCAGTTGAA